>CAJKMA010000054.1 GCA_905200905.1 uncultured Bacillota bacterium | reverse complement strand
TTCCACCTCTTAAATTGATAGTATCTTCTACCTTAAACTCAGCATCTCCAAGAGTAATCACACCCTTATCTCCCTGCTGGCCACCCATGGTCGCATAGAATGGAGTCTGCTCTACAAAAACAGTACCTCTCTGATCTTCTGTCAGGGCATCTACAATTTCCTCTTCTGTGGTAAGCACAGTTACTTTAGACTCAAAAGTCAGATTGTCATAACCTACAAACTCTGTGGTAACTGCTGCATCAATTTCATCATAAACCGTTGCATCTGCTCCCATATAGTTTGTTACAGCTCTGGCTTCTCTTGCTTTCTTTCTCTGTTCATCCATAGCTTCCTGGAAGCCTTTTTCATCAATAGAATATCCTTTTTCTTCCAGAATTTCCTTTGTCAAGTCAACTGGGAATCCATAAGTATCATATAGTTTGAACGCATCCTCTCCAGAAAGCTCTTTTCTGCCTTCCTTCTCCATAGCAGCTTCCATTTCTCCTAAAATATGAAGCCCCTGGTCAATGGTTTTGTTAAACTGTTCTTCTTCTTTTGTCAACACCTGGAAAATAAAGTCTTTCTTTTCTTCCAGTTCCGGATATCCGTCCTTAGAACCTTCAATTACAACAGCACTTAACTCTGCCAGGAATTTTCCTTCAATTCCAAGGAGACGTCCATGGCGGGCTGCACGACGAATAAGGCGACGAAGCACATAGCCCCTTCCTTCATTGGTTGGCATAATACCATCAGAAATCATAAAGGTTGCAGAACGAATATGGTCTGTAATCAGACGAATGGAAACATCCTTGTTTTCGTCCTTTTTATACTCTGTATGAGCCAATTCGCAGACTTTGTTGCGAAGGGCACACAAGGTATCTACATCGAAAATAGAATCTACATCCTGAACAACAGAAGCCAGACGTTCCAGACCCATACCAGTATCAATGTTTTTCTGTACTAATTCTGTGTAATGTCCTTCTCCATCATTTTCAAACTGGGTAAATACATTGTTCCAGATTTCCATGTAACGGTCACATTCACAGCCTACCGTACAATCTGGGCTTCCGCAGCCGTATTCCTCGCCACGGTCATAATAAATCTCAGAGCATGGACCACATGGGCCTGCACCGTGTTCCCAGAAGTTATCTGCCTTTCCAAAACGGAAGATACGCTCTGCCGGAATTCCCATTTCTTTGTTCCAGATTTCAAAGGCTTCTTCGTCTTCCTCGTAAATAGATGGATAGAGACGGTCTGCATCCAGTCCAACAACTTCTGTGAGAAATTCCCAGGACCAGGCAATTGCTTCTCGTTTAAAATAATCTCCAAAAGAGAAGTTACCCAGCATTTCAAAGAAAGTACCGTGACGAGCAGTTTTTCCTACATTTTCAATATCACCGGTACGAATACATTTCTGACATGTGGTGACACGACGTCTTGGGGGAATCTCTGCCCCTGTAAAGTATGGTTTTAAAGGTGCCATACCAGAGTTGATTAAAAGCAGACTTTTATCATTGTGCGGCACCAGAGAAAAGCTTTTCATAGCCAGATGTTCTTTGCTTTCAAAAAACTCTAAAAACATTTTTCTAAGTTCATTTACTCCGTATTTTTTCACGGTTTTTCCCTCCTGATGGTATATCATTTTACGCCCAACAGACAAAATCAAAGAATTTCGTCTGTCAGGCGGCATAATCATTGTTTTTTATCATAGCACAGGATTTCTTCTATTTCAAGATAAATCCTCATTCCTGCTGCACTGTAATGGTCTTTTTCTTACAGATTTTATTTCTTGCTGTCTACGCTTTTCTTCTTTTTTTCTCATACATTCTACATCTATTTCATAAATGGTGTTTTCTTCTTCCACCAGTTTTGTTTTGAACTCTTCCATACTATTTCCCTCTCTTTCTCTATATTCTATGAGAGCCAGATGCAAAAGGTCATAAACTGCTCTGCATTTACATATAGTGTAAAAATTCAGTTCACAGGGAGGTCCGACTATGGATTCCCAGTCCTTCTTAGATGAGATGATTGAGGAAGACTCTGTTCAGATTTTAAAAGCAGCGCTTCCTTATTTGCCTGCTTCTGGGCAATCCTTTGTCTCCATTTTCGCTAAAATTCTGGAGCTTCAAAATACCATTCGTCTTTTTGCCGGTTCTAACGATAGAGTACAACTATGCGCCCAGTCTCAGGAAAAAACAAATCCTCTGGAAATGCTTACGGCTTGCAGTAATGTGTGTCACGGCGCTGTAAAAGAACGCTTAGACAATCTCATTAGCACAATCGCTATGATACAAATGTTTGAATTATCCCAAAATCAGGAAAGGAGTCAGCCGCCTTATGAATAATGCCAGAAATCCTTCTATGCAGAAAAAAAACATCCAGGAAGGCAATACTTCCTGGATGAATCATCCCAATCTTGCTGATATTGATATGTCAAAGCTTGCTTTACTGAACACGCTTGCAGGACAGGGCGCTGGTAAAACTCCAAACGAGCTACTCCCTTTCCTCATGTCCGCCGTTTCAAAAGGGAAATCGAAAGGTATGCAATTTAATCCCCAGGAAATGGAACGTATTATCCAGGTATTAAAAATTGGCAAATCCCCTGAAGAGGTTCAGCGTATGGAACATATTATTCAAATGATGAAACTGATGGGGTAAAGATTATTCTCTGTCTTTTTGTTGAAAATTTTCCAGTATACACTCCCGCAGCAGTACCAGGGCATAGGCAACAGCCTGTTCTCTGATGCTGCTCCGGTCCCCTTGAAAGTGATGCTCCTGTACCACAGTTTTTCCTTTTAAGGTGCAGCCTATGAAAACCGTTCCTACAGGAACATTTTCTCCGCCATCTGGTCCTGCAAATCCGGTAACAGAAAGTGCTGCATCTGCTCCTGTAGCAAAAGCGCCTCCTTTTGCCATTTCTTTCGCACATTTTTCACTTACTGCCCCATGTTTTTTCAAGGTGCTTTTTTTTACCATGGCATAGCGTTTTTTTGCTTTATTGGAATACGTAATAAATCCCTGCTTAAACACAGCAGAAGCCCCTGGAACATCTACAATTCTAGCAGATAAGGCGCCTCCTGTACAAGACTCTACGGTAGTTACAGTAAGCCCCTGATTTTTCAAAAGTTCTACTACCACAGTCTCCAGATGTTTGTCCTGCTCTGTGGTATAAATATGGGCTCCAAAACGTAGCTTCAACTCTCGTATCAAGGCTTTTCTTTCTTTTCTGGTTTCTTTTTCTTCTCCTTTAGAGGTAACCAGCAAATGCACTTCTCCTGGCATGGTTTCCATAGTAAGGGTGAGGTTCCCCTCTGTTTTTGTCAAATCCTCAATCATTGCATTTACCTGGGCTTCTTCCAGTCCGCACAGCTTCATGGTTTCTGTCATTTTTTTCACTTCCTTTTAATCCTGCATGCTCAGTACACTTTTATTTTTCACAATATAATCAATAAGAGAAATAATGGTAAGAGCCACTGCAATCACAACAAACAGAGTAATGGCTCCCTGGAACACCTGATTGTCCAGATTCATAATCATCAAAATAATCATAATCATCTGGGAAACCGTTTTAAATTTTCCCCAATAGCTGGCAGCAATCACAATACCATTGTCTGCTGCAATTAAACGGAAGCCACTGATAATAAATTCCCTTGCAATAATAATAATAGTAATCCAGGCTGGCAGCTGTCCAGTGGCAGTAAAACAAATCAATGCAGAACATACCAACAATTTATCTGCCAACGGATCCATAAATTTCCCAAAATTTGTTACCAGATGATATTTTCTGGCCAGATATCCATCCAGGGTATCCGTAAGACTGGCAATGACAAAAATTGCCAGGGCAATCCACTTGTCTGCGCTTCCTGTAATATCATACATTAAAAAAGCGACAAAAAAGGGAATCATAATAATTCTTGCTATGGTAAGTTTATTCGGTGTATTCATTTTCTAATTCTCCTATCAAATCGTATTCCAGGGCTCCTGTTACATGGACTCTGGCAAAATCTCCTGACATCAGTTCTGTGTCTGTGTTGACAAAGATATAACCATCCACATTGGGGGCATCCCCATAGGTACGTGCCACATAGGCATTTTCATCTGCCACCTTGCCTTCAATCATAACCTCCACCACAGAACCAATTTTCGCATTTCCTTTGTCTAAGGAAATCTCCTGCTGAAGCTCCATGAGTTCTGCCTGACGATCCAGCTTCACTTCTTCGTCTACCTGCTCTGGCATTTTGGCAGCCGGAGTATCCTCTTCCGGAGAATACGTAAACACCCCAAGACGGTCAAATTCCATGGTATCAATAAATTCCATTAATTCTTCATGATCTTCCTGGGTTTCTCCCGGAAATCCTGTAATCAGTGTGGTTCTTAATAAAATATCTGGAATTTCTTTTCTAAGCGTTTCCACAATCTCCACTAATTCTTGTTTACTGGTTCTTCTTCCCATTTTTTTCAAGATTTTGTCACTGCAGTGCTGAATGGGCAAATCCAGATAATGGCAGATTTTCGGTTCTTCCTTCATAGTCTGAATCAGTTCCGGATAGATTTCTTCTGGATAACAGTACAAAATACGAATCCACTGGATTCCTGGAATCTCACACAGCTTTTTAAGCAAAATATGCAGACTCTTCTCCCCATATAAATCCTTTCCATAAACGGTTGTTTCCTGGGCTACAAGAATTAATTCCCGCACACCCTGGTCTGCCAGATACTGCGCCTGCTCTAAAAGCTGTTCCATTGGCACACTCCGAAAGCTTCCCCGCAGTTTTGGAATAATACAGTAGGTACAATGCTTATCACAGCCTTCTGCAATTTTCAGATATTCAAAATATCCTCCTGTAGTCACCACTCTTTTTTTACTGTTTTTTGGCAGAGTATCAATATCCTTAAATTTCAGAAAACTTTCTCCTGCAAAAATATGGTCCAGTGCTGCAAGAATTTCATCATAACTGGCTGTACCAAGGACTCCGTCAACTTCTGGTATTTCCTGCACAATCTCTTCCTTGTATCGCTGAGCCAGACACCCTGTCACCAGCAGCGCTTTTAAAGTGCCTGTCTCCTTATATTTTGCCATTTCTAAAATGGTGTTGACACTTTCCTCCTTTGCATCGTGGATAAAAGCACAGGTATTGATAACAATGATTTCTGCTTCTGTTTCATCATTAGTAATCTCATACCCACGTTCTACCAGCATGCCAAGCATTTCCTCAGAATCTGCCAGATTTTTGTCACACCCAAGGGAAATAAACAATACTTTTTTCATGTATCCTCCTATTTTTTCCTAGATGGTAGAAAGGACTACCGCATTTAATGCCGGCAGCCCTCTGCACCCTATTCTTCTTCTGTTGTTTCTTCGTCATCCGGAAGAATATTTACTTTTCCTTTGTAAATCTCCTCCACAGCAGTGGAAAGCGGTTTTTTCCCATCAGTTCGAACCAGAGGCTCTTTTCCTGCAATCAACTGTCTAGCTCTTTTACTGGTAGCCAGAACTACAGAGTAACGGCTGGGTACTAATGGTTCATCCTCCATTTCTGCTCCTTCGTTGATTGCTTCCATTAATTCTGTGTAAGATGGATGTATCATTCTTCTTCTCCTTTCTCAAATACAGCGATTTCCTCTGTGATTTTTTCAATAAAATCCCTGCGGTTTTTCACTGCTTCGTGCTGACTCTGGATAATTGCATGCATCTTGTCAACACATTCTTCAATCTGGTCGTTAATCAATATATAATCATACTCAGACATACCTTGAGCTTCTTCGGAAGCTCTCCTGAGTCTTGATTCAATTACTTCCATGGTTTCTGTTCCACGGTTTACCAAACGGTTTTTCAATTCTTCTGCCGTAGGAGGCGTTACAAAGAGTAACAGTGTATCCGGAAGCTTTTTCTTTACTTTTAAAGCTCCCTGAATCTCAATTTCCAGAATCACATCTTTTCCTGCATTTAACTGTTTCTCTACATAGGCTTTGGGTGTACCGTAATAATTTTCTACATACTGAGCATATTCAATTAATGCATCCTGTAAAATCAGCTCCTCAAATTCCTGTTTCGTATGGAAAAAATATTCTCTTCCGTGTTCTTCTCCTGGTCTCGGTGCTCTGGTGGTAGCAGAAACAGACAATGCATAATTATCATATTTCTCCATTAACCGTTTCATTAGGGTTCCCTTTCCTGCACCAGAGAATCCGGAAACTACTACTAAAATTCCTTTCTCAGCCATCGTATTCCCCTTTTGTCTCATTTTCTGAAAAAACCCCGAACCGTTTCGCTATGGTTTCCGGCTGCAAGGCAGACAGCACCAGCATATCTCCATCTGTAACCAAAACAGCCTTTGTTTTTCTTCCTTGCGTAGCGTCTACTGCTCTCCCAGACTCCTTGGCTGCCTGCACCAGACGCTTAATAGGCGCTGCATCTGGGCTTACTACTGCCACAACCTTATCCATATTTACAACGTTTCCAAATCCAATATTTAATAGTTTTGCCACAATCCTATCCTTCTTCCCTGCTTATTCAATGTTTTGAATCTGCTCTCGGATTTTTTCTATCTCTGTTTTTAAATCTATGGCAAGATTAGAAGTTTCCAAATCATTTGCCTTCGATAAAATGGTATTTGCCTCTCGGTTCATTTCCTGGGCAATAAAATCCAGCTTTCTGCCAATCCCTTCATCCTCCGTCAAAACCTGCTCCATATGATGGATATGACTTCTTAAACGAACCGTTTCCTCGTCTGTGCAAATTTTATCTGCAAATAAAATGACCTCTGCCGCAATCCGGCTTTCTTCTATCTGAGTATCCGTCAAAAGCTCTTTTACTTTTGCCTCTAACTTCTCCCTGTACTCTCTTAGAATCTCTGGTGAACGGTTCTCTACCTGCTGCACCTTTTTTTCCATACCATGCAGTTTCTCCAAAAGGTCTTGGCGAAGATGCGCACCCTCTTGGGTTCTTGTCTCTACAAACTGCAAGGCAGCCCTGCGGATGGTCTCTTCCAGAAAACTCCAAAGCTCCTTCTCGTCCTTGGTCTGTTCTTCCATGGTAAATACCTCTGGATAACGAGAAAGCTCTGCTGCACTGATTTTGCTGTCCAGATGAAAGTTCTCCCCAATCTGATGTAAATACTCCAGATACTGTCCTGCAATCTCTTGATTGTATTTCACAGAAACTCTACTCTGGGTATAATCCTCATAGGTAATGAACAAATCCACCTTTCCCCTCTGGATGTATTCCTTTAATAAGGTACGAATTGCTGCTTCAAAAACACTGAGTTTTTTTGGCATCCTCATATTAATATCCAGATAACGGTGATTTACAGATTTCATCTCCACAGTAATCTTTTTTTCTTCATCCAATAGCTCGGCTCTGCCAAAGCCGGTCATGCTTTTCATCATGTTGAAAACTCTTTCTTATGTCTTTTATTTACCATAAGGCATAAACATACATGATTATTATAATTCAATCCCCTATACCCGTCAAATACTTTTTGCCTGTGAGGAAAATTTGTGCTAAAATAAAACACAGCCCTTATTCGCAAAACATTGAAAAAAGGAGTAAATTATGGCATTTGATGGAATTACAATCGCAAATATGGTAAAAGAGTTTCAAGAAACCATTGTGGGAGGTAAAATCAATAAAATCGCCCAGCCGGAGCCAGATGAACTTTTAATTACCATAAAAAATAATAAAACCCAGTACCGGCTTTTAATTTCTGCCAGTGCATCCCTTCCCTTGATTTATTTTACAGACAAAAATAAAACCAGCCCCTTAACTGCACCAAACTTTTGTATGCTTCTTAGGAAGCATATCGGAAGCGGACGCATCACTGCTATAACCCAGCCAGAGATGGAACGCGCTATTGAATTTCGTATTGAACATCTAAATGAATTGGGAGATTTATGTTTTAAGACCCTGGTTGTGGAAATCATGGGAAAACACAGCAACATTATTTTCTTAAATGAAGAACGGATGATTTTGGACAGCATCAAGCATGTGTCCTGCAACGTGAGCTCTGTACGGGAAGTGCTTCCTGGACGGAACTACTTCCTGCCAAAAACACAAGACAAACAGAGTCCCCTTACTGTGTCTGAACAAGAATTTTTTGACACGGTTTATACCAAACCTGTTCCTGTGGCAAAAGGAATTTATAGTTCGCTTACTGGAATCAGCCCTTGTATTGCAGAGGAAATCTGTTTTCGGGCTTCCATTGACGGCAGTGCCTCCTGCCAGTCCTTAAACCAACCCGCCAAAGAGCATTTGTACCACACCTTTGCCCGAGTCATGGAAGAAGTAACCTGTGGTCAGTTCCAGCCTAATATTGTGTACACCAAAAACCAGGAGCCTGTAGAATATGGTGGCATTGCTTTAACAAAATACCAGGGATTTACAGTAAAATATTTTACCTCCATGTCCCAGGTATTAGAACAGTATTATGCAGAAAAAGATAAAATCACTCGTATCCGTCAGAAATCTTCTGACCTTAGGCGAATTGTCCAGACTGCACTGGAACGAAATCGGAAGAAATTTGACCTTCAGGCCAAACAGATGAAAGATACGGAAAAAATGGAAAAATACAAGGTCTATGGAGAATTAATCAATACCTATGGCTATAATCTGGAAAGCGGCTGTAAATCCTTTCAGGCATTGAATTACTATACGAACGAAGAGATTACTATCCCTCTAGACCCTACTATGACCCCTCAGGAAAACGCCAAGAAATATTTTGACCGTTATAACAAACTAAAACGTACCGCCCAGGCACTGGAAGAACAATTACAGGACACAAAAGAAGAAATCCAGCATCTGGAATCCATTAGCACAGCCCTTGATATTGCACTTTTAGAAAGTGATTTATCCCAAATTAAGGAAGAGCTTCAGGAATACGGGTACATTAAGAAGCATTTTACTGGAAAGAAAAAAGCCCTGGCAAAATCAAAGCCTCTGCACTATGTTTCCAGTGATGGATATGACATCTATGTGGGCAAAAACAATTACCAGAACGAAGAACTGACCTTCAAATTTGCCACTGGCAATGACTGGTGGTTCCACGCAAAAAAAATGGCAGGCTCTCATGTGATTGTAAAAAGCAAAAATGAAGAGCTGCCAGACCGCACCTTTGAAGAAGCAGGCAGACTGGCTGCCTATTATTCCAGCGGGCGTACTGCTCCAAAGGTAGAAATTGACTATATTCAGAAAAAACATGTAAAAAAACCAAATGGTTCCAAACCAGGTTTTGTGGTGTATTACACCAACTATTCCCTTATGATTGAACCCGATATTTCCGGTCTGAAACTTCTAAGTGAATGATGCCATGCATAACTGATATAAAAAGAGTTGCCACAGAAAGCAGGAATCTGAAAATATTGATACTGCTCTATGGCAACTCTTTTTTGTTCAAAGGTATATTTTTATTTTATTCTTATGACCCAGATTGTTTTTTCTTATATTCCATAGGAGACATTCCTGTGGCTTTTTTAAAGGTCGTTGAAAAGGTATTTGCTTTTTGAAAACCACATTGTTCTGCAATCTGTGCAATGGTTTCCTCGCTGAATTCCAACAACAGCTTGGCATAAGAAATCCGCAGTTTCTTTAAATACGTATGGGGCGGTTCTCCCATATATTTTTTAAAAGAAGAGATAAAATAATTTTTGGAAAGTCCTGCCATTTCTGCTAATTCTTCAATGGTAAGCTTTTCCTTATAATGCTGATTCATATAAAGTGCAACTGCAGTCATTCCCTGACGGTATTCCCACTCTTCCTGAACTACTTCTTTCGTATTTCCAAAAGCCATTCCAATAAGCTCCAGACAAATAAGCTCTGCCAGATTTTTTAATTTCCAACCTTTCATATCTTTTGAAGAACTGCTGGCATACACTTTTTAAATATGGATATGTAGAAACTAAGCTCTTGACGCATCTGCATTTTTCCACTGAATTCACGCTTACCATAAAAAGTTTTCTTCATCAGTTCTTCCATATAGCTTTTTTCTACAACAATGCTGTCATAAGATACCCCAGCTGCACGAAATCGGAAAGCATGTACCTTCTGGCTCTGCACTGGATAGACATAACCTACTTCTCCAAAGAAAACAGACCCTTCACACATGAGCATAGGGATAGGTCCATAGGGAATCAAAAACTCATATGCGTCATGGCTGTGCTGAAACGGCTCGCTTACATGCCCCTGGTCTGCCCGTATTTCTGCCAGAGAAAAGCGTTCATAATAATAATGATTGCTATTTTTCTCTAAAAAAGATTTATTCGGGTGATGTGCTGCAAGGAGCTGCTCTAATACGTTGTTCTGAACTTGCATAATTCCACCTCCTATCTCTTTTTTAAGCATATCATATAAATGAGCCTTTTGTTTTATAATTTTATCCATTTATTCCGATTTTTTCGTGATATTACGATAATACTCGTTTTTTCTCACCCATAAAAAGAACCTGCATGAAATATTTCCATACAGGTTCCAGATTTTGCAACTATTTTCTGTTAAATTCCTTTTCGATAAAGTGTATAAGAATATGCATAAGGCACAACAATCAATACGATAATCATTCCAACTATCACTAGCTGTACAATATTCTGAGGTAAAAATGCCATGGCTATCATTGCAATTCCTGCAGCAATCCACAAGAAAGCTGCCACATGGTGAGTTCGCCTCCAGTTTTCATCACTATTCAGAGTCCAAGGAGTTTTAATTCCTGTTGTGTAGCTTCGTCTTGTCTTTGGAAAATAATTTCCAATTACCACAAACAAAATTCCCAGCAAAATAGGAAGAATCCGACTAATAGGAATCTGATAACCCATTCCCCACAATAGCGCCATAGGAACCGTAACAACAGACAACACTGGAATAATCCATTTCCCCAAAGTTCTCATCATGCTTCCAATGTTTTGTCTTTTAGGATCTGTATTCATGGCAAAATGCACTAATGCATTCATCAAAATAAAAAACAACGGCATGCCAAATACTGTAAATTCCTTTGGCATATACTGTCCCACTGTGCCGTCTGAATACCATTTCGTAGGAATTTCCTGGGGCAGTTTTTTGTATACTAGCAACCCGAAAATCAGTGGCAGCACACATATAATGGTTGAAATAATAAACTCTTTACTGGTTTTCTTCATGATTTTTCCCTCCAAACTGTGATAACCATAGCATCACTTCTTCAAATACAGAAATATTAATCTCGTAAAACACAAAATTTTTGTACTTTGATTCTAGAATTAATTTTGCTTTTTTTAATTGTGACAAATGATAGGAAACGGTTGCCTGGGTCATGTCAAATTCCTTGGCAATGTCCCCCGCAGACTTTTTTCCATCTTTTAGCAGTACTAAAATCTGTCTCCTTACTGGATCTGAAAGCGCCTTAAAAGTTTCTGCAAATCCCAAATCATCCCCTCCTTTCTGTTTCTATTTAGAAATATTTCTAAATAGATAATATCATAATTGCAAATAAAAAGCAACAGCTATTTAGATTTTTTTCTAAATAGCTGTTGCCCAAGCATTCTCTGTCCTAGTCATGATAATGTCCTCGACAGGATAAAATTTCCAATATATCTTCTGTAATGCGATACACTAATCTGTTTGTATCATCAATTCTTCTGCTCCAAAAACCACTTAATTCACCTTTTAATGGTTCTGGTTTTCCAATTCCCGTAAACTTATTACGCTCCACATCTTTTAACAGTGCATTAATACGTTTTAACGTTTTTTTATCTTGCGTTTGCCAATACAGGTAATCTTCCCATGCTTCGTCAAACCATATTTTTCTCATTCATCCTCTGCCTCAATCAACTCATGCTCAATACCTTTTCCAGCATTTAAAGCATTTACCCCTCGTTGCAAATGCGCCAAATTACTTTCTGAATAAAAAGGGTCCACAGAAACTTCAAATGGTATCCGTTTTTCTCTTCCAACTTTTTTTGCAAAAATCGTAAACGCTGCACTCATAGAAAGCCCTAACTCTGAGCAAGCTTCCTCCATTTTCTTCTTCACATCCGCATCCAAACGAAAATTTACATTTACTGCCTGTGCCATATATAACACCCCTTTCTCTATGAACAGTATACGCAAATATAAAGAAAAATGCAAGTATTTTTCTTTATATCCACATCATAAGCGCAAAGCAAAATATTCCACTGTAATAAAGACTCAACGCTGTATAATCGACTGGCTTGGATAGTTTTTTAAAAAATCCTTTACCCACCATCATATCTGAAATGCTAAACAATACAGCTCCAATCGCTGCAAAAAGATATTCTCGTCCCAACTGTCTCGGCAATGTCACGGCTATGGAAGTCATTCCCATAAGAACCCCTGGATATAAAGTCATGAGATACAGCTTTGGATTTTTCTTTCCCTGATGTAATTCTTTACGAAACAAAAAAAGCGCAAGCCCCCAAAGTAGCACCCATAAAACCAAGGACTTCCAATTCAAAGCAGCCTTTCTCAAAAACCAGAAAATTAAAACCCCATGCCCTATTCCAAAGACTGCCATTCCTGCTAAAAACTGTACTTCTAAAAGAGCATCTGCCAAAAGGAATAACATCAATGCTGCCAAAAGCCATATTTTTTCCATTCCCTGTAGGTTTCCCATAATCCTAATTCCTAAAACACCCGTACACACTACTATCCAGGTGCAAAGACATTTCGGAATAATATTCCAGGGCTTTTTCTCCCATTCTTTTAATTTAAAATGCATACTCATACATCCAAGCATCACAGGAATACATATGACGCACCATAGCCATAGTTTCATAATCTTCACCTCTAAAATTCTTCTTTATGCCTCTCAAAAAATTCTTGATACATTTTTACATTTTCAAGCGCTGTCCAGGATTTTACATCCACGGGGTTTTCATCTAAATCATAGATTTTTGCCCCTGTAATTGCCAGAAGGAAAGGAGAATGGGTGGATATAACAAACTGACATCCAAAAAATCGAGTAGAATCCTCAATAAACTTAGCAAGCTCTATCTGTTTTTGCGGAGAAAGGCTGTTTTCCGGCTCATCTAAAATATAAAGCCCATCCTCCTCAATTTGTTCATTAAAATAACGGTACGCACTCTCTCCATTGGAGTATTCCCGCACATTATCCATCAGAGACTTCCGTACAAACTGAGACTGTGTACTCCTCCTGGATAAATTAACCTGCTTTAATCTGTCATAATCTGCCATAGAACGAAATTTAAAATCCGAATACTTTGCATCCAAATATTCCTGAAACAATTCCTCCCGTTTTATATCAATTCCCTGATTTAATTGTCGGATATTCAGCATGTAATCAAACACATCATCACTGGTGATAATTTTGATTTCTCTTGGACGATGTATACCATACTCCACCTCACACAAAGCCAGATAATCTCCATAAAAATTGCTTTTATTATACAAAGCCTCTCTCTGAGCCTCTATTTTTTCTGCAACGACATTCAAAGCTGTAGATTTCCCAGAACCATTTCCACCATAAAGAATAGTAATGGGTTCAAAATCAATCTGCCGGAAATGATGTTTCGTTAAAATCTGAAATGGATAGAACGAATCATAGCAGTTTCTTTTGATACTCATGGCAAAATCCCATTCCATATCTTCATCAGGAAACCGAAAACATTGAATATATTTCTGTTCCATAGCCCTTTCTCCCTTTTGTAATTCCTTATTTTATCTTATAGATTTCCTCCATGTTGTCTAATTCTTCCGCCAGACGTTCTTCAAAAGACGTCTCATCTTTTTTAAGCTCCATCAAATCAAACTCACCGTAATAGACCTCTTCAATCTCTGCTGTTTTTCCCAGGAGCATGCGGTCAAAATTTTCTTTTTCTGAGGATATATGTGGCTTGATATACCGTGTCCATGGATTATCATAATAATAAAAACATACCACGTTATGTGTCTTTCCATCCTTTTCTACTGATATAGGATTGATACCTACTGTACCACCAAAATCATCTCCTGTATATTCCACATACAGATTTCCATTTTCTTCTTTTAACGAAAAAATACTGCTGTCATATGGAATATACAGGTCCGGCAATACCAGTCCCGTATAAACGCCTGCCATGATTCCAAAAGTTGCAAGAGCAGATAAAACTCCTATTTTCACCTTCTTAGTCAGCCATTTCCCTTTCCATTTTTTCACCACGGTTTGATCTAGTTTCCAGACATTTCCATGAACCGGTAATACAACATTTTTTTTCATTATTTCCGCTTCTTTTCTACAATCCTCACAAGTAAAAAGATGCTCTTCTACAAACTCTTTTGTCTCCTCACTTACTGCCTCATCTACATAAAGTGGAAGTAGATCTCTGATAATTTCACAACTAATTTCTTTCATGCTCTAAACCCTCCATATACGCTACAATCTGTTTTTTCCCTCGGTAAAAAGTGACTCTAGCCCAACCAGCGCTTTTTCCGAAAATAGCGCCAATCTTCTCAAATGGCAGTTCCCCAAAAACCCTAAGATTAAACACTTCTTTATAGGGCTCTTCCATTTGGTGAAGAAATTTGTGAATTAAAAAAGCAGTTTCTTCATCTGCCAGACGTTCTTCTATACCGTTAGATCCGTCTGTACAATTTTCCGGCAGTTCATATTCCACGTAATGTTTTTGTCGTCTGCAATGAGTATAAAAACTATTTTTTGCAATGGTAAAAAGCCAGGCCCTGATATCCTTCTTTCCATCATAAGAATCAATGGCTTTCAACGCTTTCGTAAAAGTTTCCTGTGCAATCTCCTCTGCAAGATTTGCTTCTGCTGTCAAACTCCTTACATACAAAAACACTTCCTTAAAATACGCCCTGTAGAGTTGTTCAAAATCCACGCTTCCTTCACCCCCTTTCACTTTAATAACGCATCAGGGTTTAAAACGTTACAATCTTTTTTATATTTCTAAAACGATTTTCAACCTTCCCTCTTCATATTCTGCGTAAAGTCTGCCTCCTATTCTCTCTGTAAGAGTTTTTGCAATGGATAGCCCAAGTCCTGTTGTATTTTTTCCCGTTTTCACTGTATAAAAGCGGTCAAATAATCGTTCCAACATAACAGGTGTTAATTCTTCTGATATGTTGGAAAAAGTAAAAATTCCAGCCTGATTTAAAGTCACTTTAAAATCTCCATTGCTGTATTTTAGAGCATTATAAATAATATTATCCAGCACTCTTCGTAATGCTGTTTCTTCCAAAATTCTTCGTATCTTTTCTTCTGGAATCTGAATTTCCGGCTCTATTTTTCTGGAAACAAAAGCACCATAACAGCCCAGTAATGCCTCTTCCAGAACCTGATTTAACACCACTTCGTTTTTCTCCTTTTCCTCTTCTGTAACAATCACAGAATATTGAAAAAGTTCTTCTGTAAAACCTTTTAAAGCATCTGTACGATTGCGAATCTGTTTTAAGGATTGCCCAACTTCTTCTGATACTTCTTCCCCTTCCAAAAGTTCCAAATATCCATAAATAGCGGTCAACGGAGTCCGCAAATCATGAGAAATATTGGTAATTGCCTCCTTTAACTCTCGGTCTCCCTGAAGATATTTCAGCCGTTGTTTTCGTAGTTCTCTCAGCTCTTCATTCATTTGCGCTGCGAGTTTTCTAACATACATATCTCCTGAAGAGAGATAAATCAAATGATTGGTATCCTCTTGCATACGTTCCCTAAATTCTGCACATAGTTCTCCCAGACTTCTGTGAAGAGTAAATAGTTTCCCACATAAAAGAAAAATAAAAAGCAAAAAAATTATACACAAAATCCAGGGAATCATCTTCCTTATCTCCTATTTCATATCTTTTCTTTTAAATATCAAAATTCCTGTTCCAGTTGTAAAAAGAAGCACACCTGTGGAACAAAACATCATTTCTGGCGGAGCAGTAAGAAAGTCCAGATTAGAAATCTGACTGGTCTGTCCCGTAAGATTCACATTATGAAGAACGAGCAGTACCTGGCGCCTCACCCCTCCAATATATCTGGGGTTTTGCTTCTCTTCTATTTGTGTTGGCACTCCATATTCATTTACTGCAACATAATCATACGCTGTCTTGTCCTCTTGAAGTCTGGACTCCAACAGAGAAGAAAACACGGTCATAAGAAGAAACAAAACAAGACATGCCACTGCACAAACGGCTCTTTCCTGAATCACCATGACTACCATAACAAACAGACTTGTAAATGCAGCAATTACAAGAAAGCAAGCTGCTGTCAAAAGCAAAATCTTCCCTATTGTTCTCTCAAACATGCCGAATAAAGGAATTCCCATAACAACAGTCACTCCCATGGCAGCAGTCAAAATCATAAGGATTCCCGATATACAGACCATCCATCCAGAAAGGTATATCTGCACTCTCTTATATCCTGCGCTAATCTTATTCCGAATGGTTCCATTACTAAAATCAGCCCCCAAAAACAGACTGACAAAAATAGCACTAATAAGCCCCATAAGAGGAACATTGCAAAAAAACACTTCATCTAGTGGTTTTGGCTCCTGATAGAGTTCTAAAGAATGATAATCTCCAAAAACAGTCACCAGACAGATAAGAATCCCTGCTATAAAACAACTCCAAAAACTTTTGTTTTTCCACAGTCTTGCAAAATCCGTTGATAGAAGGTTATACATGTTTTTCACCTCCTATCAGATTCATGTAATAATTTTCCAGGCTCTCATCCTGTTCCTTTACGGAGAAAATCTCGCATCCGTTTTCCAAAAGTTCCCCAGCAAGTTTTGATATGCTGATTTTTCCATAAATCTCTGCTTCCGTCTCAGAAGAAATACGGTATTCGATTCCTTCTGCATCTAAAATTCTGCAGAGGACTTTCGTATCTGTAACAGAAAAATGAATGGATTTCTGACAGGTTTTTTCCAGTTCTTTTGCACTGATTTCTTTTAGAACCATTCCCTGGTCAATAAACCCAAAACAGGTAGCTACTTTTGCCAATTCACCTAAAATATGGCTGGAAATCAACACTGTAATTTGCTGCTGCTGGTTTAATTTCAAAATCAATTCTCTGATCTCCACAATCCCCTGAGGGTCTAATCCATTCGTAGGTTCATCCAGTACCAGAAAGTCCGGATTCCCACAAAGTGCCATAGCAATTCCCAATCTTTGTTTCATGCCCAAAGAAAAATTTTTCACCTTTTTCTTGCCTGTATTTGCCAGACCTACTTGTTCCAGTAATTCCCCAATTCCCTGAAAAGACGGTAGCCCAAGCATTCGATACTGCATTTTCAGATTTTCCTTTGCTGTCATATCCATATACAGGGAAGGCGTTTCAATCACTGCTCCCATACGCCGACGCATTTTGCTCATCCCTGGGTCTGTATGTGGTACTCCGTACAGGGTGTAACTACCGGAATCTGGTTTTTGTAATCCTGTCATAATACGAATCATGGTCGTTTTTCCAGCCCCGTTTTTTCCTACAAATCCATAAATTGCCCCTTTTGGAATATGCATGGAACACCTATTCAATGCTTTTAAGCTCTTATACTGTTTGCAGAGTTTTTCTGCAATAAAACAATATTCCATTGTTCTTCTGCCTCCTTTATGTTTGATACCTTCATTCTACAGGCAGACCGTAAAGATTCTGGTAAAGAAAATAGTAAAGATTCGGTCTAATTTTCCGATTTTTCACACATCAGTCGGAAACCGATTCCCCAGACAGCTTCTATATACTCTCTCCCTCCTGCACTTCCTAATTTTTTACGCAGATTGCTGATATGTTGTTTTAAAGAGCTATCTGTACAATCCGGCGTATCCTGGGAAATCTCTTCTAAAATCACAGATTTTGCAATCACCTGTTCTGGATTCTGTACCAGAAATTTCAGAATTGCATACTCCGTTCTGGTGAGTTTTATTTCTTGTTTTTCCATCCAAACTTGATGGGTATCTGTGTTTATTTGCAAATCTCCTGCCTCCAGCCAATGTTCTTTTCTTGGCTGTTCCTGCTTTCGTAGCTGCACTGCTATTCTTGCCAGTAATTCCTTCATCTCAAAGGGTTTTGTTATATAATCAGCTGCCCCTTTCAAAAGCAGTTGAACCTTGTCATCTACTCCTGTCTTTGCACTTACTACAATCACTGGAATTTCTTGTATTTTGGGCAAAAGCTCCTCTCCTGACAAACCAGGAAGCATCAAATCCAAAAGAATGACATCTGGTGTTTCATGCGCAAGGAGATAAACTGCCTCTGTTCCTGAATAGGCCCGAAGGACTTCATATCCCTCTCTTTTTAATGTTTTTTCTAAAATATTGCCTATGTGCTGATCATCTTCGATTACTGCAATGGTTTTCATACATGCTCCTTAATCTTTATCAAAATCTCCGTTAAAAACTCCGTTTCATCCTGTATGACCAAATCATTCATTCCCATTTCATAGGCATAACCTTCCAGTTCCAAATGATGCTCTTTTGCATACTGTAACATTTTTTCATACATCAAGGGAATTCCTTCCCAGGCTCCTTTTACACAACCGCACAAATATTCCCCTTGAGGTCTTAGAAAAATGTCTTTTCTTTTTCTACTATCCAGTGCAATGGTAAAAAAACCTTCATAACCTTCCCATTCCTCTTTTTTTACTTTTTCTAGAGAAATATAGCTTCCAATTCCTACTCTGCACTGCTCCATTCCCCAGGTTTCTTTTGCATAAGAAAAAGCCATAGCCATATCCTCTTCTTGGGATAAAAAGGGAATTCTAAGTAGTTTTTCCTGTTTACATCTTTTCATATAAATTCCCTTTTCCAGCTCTTCTCCACTTAACAAAAGGTCTGCTTTTTTTCGTTCTAACAATTGTTTTGTCTGTTTTAAACAATCTATTTTCTGTTGAATTTCCTGGATTTTTTCCTCTGCAATTTTCAAGAAATCCTCTGGATTAGGATGATGAATATAGGCTTTTATTTCCTCGATACTCATATTTAAGTCTTTAAACATACGAATATATTCAAATTCCAGACTCTGAGAACTGTCATAATAACGGTATCCATTTTCTCCTTTTGTACCAGGAGAAAACAACCCAATGGAATCATAATAATGCAGTGTCCTTTTATTCACTCCATGAAGTTTAGCGAATTGTGCTGTCGTTAGCTTTACATTTTTTACATTCAATTTTCTCTCCTCCCCAGTTGCCAAAAAGCTACGGCGCTAGCTGCTGCTACATTTAGAGAGTCTACTCCATGAGACATAGGAATTTTCACAGTATAATCACAATCAGCAATGGTTTTCCCAGCTAGACCATCTCCTTCTGTTCCAAGAATCACAGCCAGCTTCTCTTCTCTTTTCAACCTTTCATCATCAATACTCACCGACTCTTCACATAAAGCCATTGCAGCTGTACGAAATCCTAATTTTTTTAAAAGCTCCAAACCTTCCTCTGGCCATGAAAGTTGTTTGGGAACTTTTGTCCAAGGTATTTGAAATACGGTTCCCATACTCACTCTGGCTGCGCGACGGTAGAGCGGATCACTGCACCCTCTGGTAAGAAGTACTGCGTCCATATGCAGGGCTGCCGCAGAACGAAAAATAGCTCCCACATTCGTAGGATTTACCACTTCTTCCAAAACTGCAATCCTTTTTGCTCCCATACAAATTTCTTCCATAGAAGGAAGTGGCGGGCGGCGCATAGCGCACAGCATTCCTCTTGTAAGAGGGAAACCCGTAAGTCCGCATAAGAGAGAATAGGAGCCTGTGTAAACAGGAATCGAACCACATCGTTTCAATATTTCTTTTGCCTCATTTTCTATTTGCTTATCCTCCACCAAAGCAGAAATAGGCACACACCCTGCATCTAATGCCCGTGCAATCACCTTGGGACTCTCCGCAATAAAAATCCCTTCTTCGGGCTCATAATATCTCAAAAGCTGAACCTCTGAAAGTCTGGCAT
>CAJKMA010000053.1 GCA_905200905.1 uncultured Bacillota bacterium | reverse complement strand
AGATTTCCATCTTAGGTGTTGTTGTATAAAAGTCAAACCAGTCGATATATTCTCTACATTCCTCAGGCATGAGAATCTTTCCAATATTGGAAAACACCGCGGTTCCATTTGCAGAGGAAATCATGGCTCCCACCTGCATGCCCCAAAGTTTCACTTGGAGAGGCAAAATCCGCATAAGAGGATTCTTCTCCATTCGCATAAACCCATTCATTCTGGCTGCAATTCTCTCAGGTGTCAATTCTTCCTTGAAAAACCTGGCCGCAAATGCAATTACATCCTCCAATCTATTGCTCTGCTTGGAAAAATTATAACCAATATCAATCCATCCAAAAAAATTACGCACTGATTCTGAAGGAAAAAAATTTCGCAGATTTACAGGAATCATAAGTGCCACTGGCTTCCTTTTCTGTCTCTCGCTCATGTCCTTCCCAATAGCACACAAATACACGGCTGTCAGATAAACACTTAGAGTTGTTCCATAGGACTTTGCTCTTTTCAACAACTCCTGTACTGACACAATCCCCTCTGTAAGATGAATGGTGTGGTATTCTGTCTTCCTATATCTTAACTGATGCGCCTTATATTTTGGGATTTTCTCATTTTTCCCTGTATCTGAATAATATTTCTCAAAACTATCCTCTGAAAGCTCTGCTTCCGTTGCATCAAACTGCACCTGTTGTGCAGAACCTTGAATCTGTTCTGGATGCATTTCTTTTAAATAATAAAACACAAGAGATTTCACAAACTGCATAGCTCCGGTTCCATCTGTAAGAGCGTGATAGGTTTCAAAATTAATTCTCTTTTTATAATAGGTCACTTCAAAAAGCAGATTCTTCTGATCTCGAAAATAAATTTGACTGCAGGGAGGACGACTCTCTTCCCTTACTACAGGCCGCAAATGACTTTCCTCCAAGTAATTCCAAAACAATCCCACACGCAGCACACACAAAAATAATGAATAATCCTTCACACATAAATCCAAAGCTTTCTGCAACTTTTCCGGATCTACCATTTCCTTTAATTGGCAGGAAATCCGAAACACCCTCTCATCCTTTTTCCCACTGGTAGCAGGAAAAATTTTTGCTGTATTTTCTAAGGAACGCCAATTTCTCCTTTTTCCATGCATACCTCCAGCACCTCCTTAACAGCTCTCTATTTCTTTTTCTAAAAAAGCATTTACATAATCATAAACTTCCCGCACTCCAGAGTATAATGGTTCCAAAAGGAAAAAACCATGAATTGCCTGTTCAATTCTATGATGTTCCACCTCATTCCCTGCTGTGCGCAGTTTCCTAGCAAATGCTTCTCCTTCATCTCTTAAAGGGTCAAGTTCTGCCGTAATCACCAAAGTTCGTGGGAGCCCTGTAAGATTTTTTGCCAAAAGTGGGGCAAAATACGGGTTTTCTCTATCCTTAGGACTACTCTGGTAATACTCCAGATAATCCTTCATATTCTGTCTGGTCAGCAGATAGTCTTCCCCATTCTCCATAACTGAAACAAATCCATTATTTTCCTCATAGTTATTATTCACACAGGGATAAATCAAAATCTGACGCAAAGGCAAAAATTCTCCCCTGTCCCTTGCCATAAGAGAAACTGCTGCTGCAATATTTCCTCCAGCGCTGTCTCCCATAATGGTAATCGCTTCTGGTGCTGTATTTAAAATACTCTTATCTGTAAACACTGCCTTTGCCACTGCATAACAATCTTCAACCTGTGTGGGAAACTGATATTCAGGTGCCAGAGGATAATCAATGGAAACCACCACATGTCTAGTATGTTTTGCCAGATTCCAGCACACTCTATTATAAGATTCCACACTCTCTGTTACAAATCCCCCTCCATGGATATAAAGAATCACAGGATAAGAATTATCACCCATGGAACCCGTATCAACTTTTTCGTTTTTCGCCTGAAATTCTTCAATATCCACTGTATCATAAGATTCTTCATTGGGAAAATAAATACGTATGGGAATTTCACGATTCTCCCGAAAAATCTTTGTATCCAAAGTTCTATAAAAAGGCTTAAAAGGGTCCAAAAGTTTCAGATTCATAATCCGGCGGGACTTCTGCACATCCAGTTTGGTATCCGGATCGGAAAGGGCTTTTAAAAACAAGTGCATGGCTTTTGTCATATAGTGTGTCTCCTATGGTTGTTTTTATTTTATCATACCATAACCATCCTATCCGTCACAATACATACGGCTACCTTTTCTTAGAGCGCTTACCCCAAATAAAACATTCCCTGTCCCACTAGGAAAAATAAGGTTGTGAGCACAGGTACCAATATTTTCTTTCCTTCAAAAAAATATTCCATCCGAATATCCAACACCTTTGTGGTACAAACCTTAATCACCAATGCAATTATCACATGAAGAGCCAGATACAACATGGTATAAAGCCACTCCTCCAGGCTCCACACATGCCCCTTCCAAACAGCTAAAAATGACACAAATCCAGAAACAAACATCCCAAGCCATGGCAGCCATGCTACAAAAATTTCAAAGCTTCGTTTTGTCTTCACATCTTCCTCATGTTCTCCTAAACTATCTATGATTTCATCGCAAAACTGCTGATAATTTCCACCTAGCACCTGATTAGCACTTTCCCCTCTATCCTGAGCCTCCAACAGCATATCTGTAATGTCCTGCCTAATATCCTCCAGTCTTTTTTCGTCCACACTTCTGGTTCTTAAATAACAGACCATTTTCGTCATCCATTCCTTATTTTCCATGGACAGCATCCCGTCTCTTCTGTTATTCCGCTTCTTTAATTCTACTGCACTCTGCTTCATATCTTACACCTCCTGTCCAAATACATGATTCACTGCTGCCTCCATTTCTCTAAAACTTTTCAAGAATTTCTCCAGTTCCTCTCTACCTTTTTCCGTAATGGAAAAATATTTTCTCTTTGGTCCTAACACGGATGCTTTATACTCTGCCTCAATCAATCCATTTTTCTCCATCCGAAGAAGAAGTGGATACACGGTTCCCTCTGAGATTCCCTCAAATCCATGCTCCAAAAGTCTCTGGGAAATTTCGTAACCATAAGTTTCACGGTTACTAATGACCTTTAATACACATCCTTTCAGGGTTCCCTTTAACATCTGAGAAGGTGTCAACAAAATCTAAATTCCTTTTGATATATTGTTAGATTTTCAGAGTTCCTTATCTAATTATTTTTATATCATCTATAGATATTCCTTAAAATCATTTTCAAACACCAAAGTCAATGTTCTTAAAAGTTCATTTTGGAAAATTCTATTCTCTGTATATTGTAGATTTCCCTCTTCTATCTTTTTCTTTGCTGCTGCAAAGTATCTCCTTCTTGCTTTCACTAAGGTTTCATCCGGATAACAAGCAAGCTTTAAATCACTCAGCCCCCAACTGATTTTTTTATACACATCTGGAGAAGTCTCCATTAGAACAAATGCACACTCAAAAAATAACATTTGTGGATTAATTTGCTTCCAGCGCTTTACAACTCCAGGTTTCTCATATCTTCTTACAAACTGTTCCGTTTCATCCACAACTTGAATAAGCTTTTCTCTCAGCACCTCTTCTCCAAGGAAAATCATATCGATGGTCCTTCTAACCTCTAAGATTTTGTCCCCCATGTAATCCCAAATGTCAACCTCTGGTTCTCCTTTTGGAACCCGATTGTAACAATCTGTTTTCTCATATAGGGCAAGTATATCCCAAAGCATTCCATAAACTGTTTTCATTGATGTTCTGATTTCATTTGCTCTCATAAGCTCCTCCTGTATTTCACCATTACTTTTGTCTACTCTTTGAATTATACAAAAACAAACCCGCAAGATATTGCCGAAAATACAATTAGTATGAAAATTCAAAAACCATCACACCTATTTTTATAACAAAAAACGTCGCAGGTTCATCACCTACAACGTTTCTGTTTGGTACTTCTAACCTAAGATTTTCTATTATTCTTATACTCATCACATTCATTAATAAACTGAATAAATAACCTTGCAATTACCTCCGCATCTTCAAAATCACATGGAGGATTATAACAAAAACTTTTTTCTTTATTTGTTTCTATTATTTTTTGCAAAGTGGTAAGAGATTGGTTAAGATAAGCGGTAGGATAACATATACCATTATTTTTATTAACATATCTCTTCGTAATATCTCCTGATCCTATTGCTCTGTCAAACTGAATACAGTTGAAAATACAATTCACCTTTCTATCGATGCTTATATAAAAACGCATAAAATTCAATTCATATAAAATATTATGTTTACATGCCAAAATGTATTTAAATAAGTGATTCCCCTGAGATTTTTTTAACACTCCACTTTTTCCTGCACCATCACAAATACCTATTTTATTGATATTACTTTTCGCAAATTTACTAAATTCATCTATGGTTCTTGTAAAAACAACACCTTCATATTCCTTCAACTTATCTATGACATTCTTTCTTAATTCCCCTGACTTCTTTTCTAATTCTCCCCATAAACTTTTATCCTGTGGATATAAATGAAAATTCCAACTTTCCATATCAAAAATTGCATCTTCCTCTTTTTCAAAAAAAATAGGATTTATCGGGGGTTTAGACATATATAAATTTCCCACTTTATACTTACATATTTGTTCTATCCTTTCAAAATCACTTATCAAGTCACTACCCATATACTCTTTCCTCCTTACGTTCACTATAATATTTATTTATAACGTTCTAAAAGTTTCTGACATCTTTCAAAAATACTCTCTCGTAATGTAATCGGTTCCAGCACCTCCACATACTCCGAACATTGTAAGGCCCACGATTCCATTGCTTTGGGAACACATATTACTTCTACCTCATCCCATCTTTCATCCATATGTTTGATAAACCTATAGCGTTCTCCAAAATAGTCATGCAAGAGTGTATATCTATCCTTATCTAACTTTAATCTTATACGACATGGATCACCAAAAAACATATACATATGTTCTGACTGAAATCTGGACGCTATTGTATCATTCCATTCTATTGGAAGTCCCTTTACATGACGCTTAGGCTTTCTTCTCTCTGACACAACTGTTTTATTATCCAATACGGACACTTTCGTTTTGTCTGTAATATCAGACATCAAATCAATTCTGTAAAATGCAACATTATCATAAGGTTCCACACTGCATACTAAATAATATTTCCCATTATATAGAATCACATAATACGGATTCGCTACATAAGTCATCTTTTCATCAGAGTTCCTTTGTCTTGCCACAAGCTCTTTTTTCTCATTATATCCGTTAAAATGAAATGCTATTTTCTTTCCAATACCATTATCTGCTTCAATTGCCCTTCGGATGATTTCCAGATTCTTTCTTACTACAACTTCATCGACCCGTGACTCTTCATAGACATTTGAAATATTTGTACTCACTTTCCCTGTTGTTTCACTAATAAATGGACAATATTTAGAATAGTTCACACTCGTTAGTTTCTGAAGTTTTTTTATTAACTTTTCTTTTGTCTCAGCATCTATATTTTTCAAAAAGAGAATTGCCTCAACAACCTGATTCAGCTCTTCAAAAGAAAACAAGTGATTATATCTGAGATTTCTTAATTGAAGTTTCTTAGAACCTTCTTTCTTTAACCCTAAATCACGTGCATAGAGTTTTTCCTCTAATCCTTTTGGAATAATCTTATAGTCATCAATCGTATATAAATCATCTATAAAACCATCCTCATCCTCTGGATTTAATTCCTTCATCATAACTTTCAAATAATCTGTCAATGTCCTCTCAGAACAAGGATGCTCACGTTCTTTCATTAACTTCTTAATTTGGGCTTGCGAAATGGTTGTATACTCATCTGTTTCTTCTTGCAAAATCTTCAAAAGTTCAAGTATTCTTCCAATAAAATTAAAATCGTGTACTATCTTCTTTTCGTTATCCATTATTGCCTCCATAACAATCCTTTTATATGATTATATTATACAATTCTATTTTGGCAATATGTTGCCGAAATTTACAAAACTTCTTATTCTATGTCATGACTGTAGTTTTTTCCAACAGAAAAACCCCAGAAACCTTTCGGTTCTGGGGTATCTTACGTTTGGACACAATACACCTTTCGGTGTTCAATTTATATTTATTCTATCGACAGTTGACGATTACTCGATGATAGATGCAACAGCACCTGAACCTACTGTACGTCCACCTTCACGGATAGCGAATCTAAGACCCTGCTCCATAGCGATTGGGTGAATCAGTTCGATTGTCATTTCGATGTTATCGCCAGGCATGCACATTTCTGTACCTTCTGGTAAGTTACATACACCTGTTACGTCTGTTGTTCTGAAGTAGAACTGTGGACGGTAGTTGTTGAAGAATGGTGTATGACGGCCACCTTCGTCTTTTTTCAGTACGTAAACCTGAGCTGTGAATTTTGTATGGCATTTGATGCTTCCTGGTTTAGCAAGAACCTGTCCTCTTTCGATTTCGTTTCTCTGAACACCACGAAGAAGAGCACCGATGTTATCACCAGCCTGAGCTTCGTCTAACAGTTTACGGAACATTTCGATACCAGTTACAACTACTTTACGTGTTTCTTCTTTCAGACCAACGATTTCAACTTCGTCAGATACATGAAGAGTACCAGCTTCTACTCTACCAGTAGCAACTGTACCACGACCTGTGATAGAGAATACGTCTTCTACAGGCATGATGAAGTTTTTATCTGTATCACGTTCTGGATCTGGAATGAAGCTGTCAACAGCATCCATAAGTTCCATGATCTTGTCGCCCCATGGACCGTTTGGATCTTCCAGAGCTTTCAGAGCAGAACCTTTGATGATTGGGCAGTCTGTGAAGTCATATTCTTCTAACTGCTCAACGATTTCCATTTCTACTAATTCAAGTAATTCTTCGTCGTCAACCATGTCACATTTGTTCATGAATACAACGATGTATGGAACGTTAACCTGACGAGACAGAAGGATATGTTCTTTTGTCTGAGCCATAACACCATCTGTAGCAGCAACTACTAAGATAGCACCGTCCATCTGAGCTGCACCTGTGATCATGTTCTTAACGTAGTCAGCATGTCCTGGGCAGTCAACGTGAGCGTAGTGACGTCTTTCTGTTTCATATTCTACGTGAGAAGTAGAGATTGTGATACCACGTTCTCTTTCTTCTGGAGCTTTATCGATGTTTTCGAAATCTGTAGCAGTGTTACCAGCAACTCTTGTAGAAAGAACTTTTGTGATAGCAGCTGTTAAAGTTGTTTTACCATGGTCAACGTGTCCGATGGTACCGATGTTACAATGCGGTTTGCTTCTTTCAAATTTAGCTTTAGCCATTTTGAATGTCCTCCTTGTTAAACATGCGCCCCGTTTGGGCAATTATTATTTTTAGATTTTGATGCCTCATAACGAGGCGGCTGATAAAATCAACCTGCTATCCTTGATTATATTGCAAATCAAGGATATTTGCAAGTTTTATTTGTTTTAAATAATTATTTATCTGATTTTCCTGCCAGAACTTTTTCCTGTACGGATTTTGGAACTGGTTCATATTTTTCAAAGAACATGGAGTAGTTACCACGCCCCTGTGTTCTGGAACGCAGGTCTGTTGCGTATCCGAACATTTCAGCCAGCGGAACGTATCCACGGATCATCTTACCACCGCCGATATCATCCATACCTTCGATACGACCACGACGGGAGTTGATATCACCGATAACATCACCCATGTAATCTTCTGGTGTTGTAACTTCAACTCTCATGATTGGCTCCAGCAATACTGGTGAAGCTTTTGCCATAGCATCTTTGAATGCCAGAGAACCGGCAATGTGGAATGCCATTTCAGAAGAGTCGACTTCATGGTAAGAACCATCATATACGTTAGCAGAAACACCAACTACTGGGAATCCACCAAGAATACCGGCTTTCATAGCTTCCTCGATACCTTCGCCAACTGCTGGAATGTATTCCTTAGGAATAGCACCACCAACAACTGTGGATTCGAACTTGAACAGTTCTTCACCGTTGGCATCCATTGGCTCGAATTTAACTTTACAGTGACCATACTGTCCACGTCCACCAGACTGTTTAGCATATTTGCTGTCAACATCAACTGGTTTTGTGAAGGTTTCTTTGTAAGCAACCTGTGGAGCACCTACGTTAGCTTCTACTTTGAATTCACGAAGCAGACGGTCAACGATGATTTCCAGGTGAAGCTCACCCATACCTGCGATAATGGTCTGTCCTGTTTCTTGATTTGTATGAGCACGGAAGGTTGGGTCTTCTTCAGCAAGTTTTGCTAAGGATTCACCTAATTTACCCTGTCCTGCTTTTGTCTTAGGCTCGATAGCCAGCTCGATAACTGGTTCTGGGAATTCCATGGATTCCAGAATTACCGGATGCTGGTCATCACAGATGGTATCACCTGTTACTGTAAATTTAAGACCTACAGCTGCAGCGATATCACCAGCATATACTTTGTCTAATTCCTGACGTTTGTTAGCATGCATCTGAAGGATACGTCCAACACGCTCTTTCTTTCCTTTTGTAGAGTTCAGAACATAAGAACCGGAGTTGATTGTTCCTGAATATACACGGAAGAATGCAAGCTTACCAACGAATGGGTCAACCATGATCTTGAATGCAAGAGCTGCAAATGGTTCATCGTCAGAAGAATGTTTTTCGATTGGGTTACCATCTAAATCTGTACCCTGAATAGCAGGTACATCCAGTGGTGAAGGCATGAACTCAATGATCGCATCCAGAAGTTTCTGAACACCTTTATTTCTGTAAGCTGTACCACAGCATACAGGAACAGCAGCACATTCACATGTTGCTTTTCTTAAAGTTGCTTTTAAAGCTTCTGTAGATGGTTCTTCACCTTCCAGATATTCCATCATTAAATCATCGTCTAATTCACAGATTTTTTCAACCAGTTCTGTACGGTACAGTTCTGCATCATCTGCCATATCTTCTGGGATATCAACGATAGAAATATCATCACCCTTATCATCATTATAGATGTAAGCTTTCATTTCAAACAGGTCGATGATTCCTTTGAATTCATCTTCCTTACCGATTGGGAGCTGAATGCAGATTGCATTCTTTCCTAATCTTGTTTTAATCTGTTCTACAGCGCCGTAGAAATCTGC
The DNA here is from genome assembly GCA_905200905.1 of uncultured Bacillota bacterium. Lineage (GTDB taxonomy): Bacteria > Bacillota > Clostridia > Lachnospirales > Lachnospiraceae > Blautia. The sequence goes on along the minus strand of CAJKMA010000053.1, from coordinate 10,837 downwards.
ACCAAGGATATCCATCTTATTGATGAATGCCATACGTGGTACATTGTATGTGTCAGCCTGACGCCATACGTTTTCGGACTGTGGTTCAACACCGCCCTTTGCACAGAATACACCAACAGCACCGTCAAGTACACGCAGAGAACGCTCAACTTCTACAGTAAAGTCAACGTGTCCTGGAGTATCAATGATATTGATACGGTGTTCCAGAGCACCAGCTTTTGGTTTGCAGTTCTCCTGCAGTGTCCAGTGGCATGTTGTAGCGGCTGAGGTAATTGTGATACCTCTTTCCTGCTCCTGTTCCATCCAGTCCATGGTAGCAGTACCTTCATGAGTATCACCGATTTTATAGTTTACACCGGTATAATACAGGATACGCTCTGTTGTGGTAGTTTTACCAGCATCAATGTGCGCCATAATACCAATGTTTCTGGTTCTATCTAACGGATATTCTCTTCCAGCCAATTGGATTTCCTCCTCTTAGAAACGATAGTGAGCAAATGCTTTATTTGCTTCAGCCATCTTATGCATGTCTTCTTTTCTCTTAACAGATGCGCCTGTGTTGTTCATTGCATCTAATAATTCGTTAGCCAGTCTTTCTTCCATTGTTTTCTCTCCTCTTTTACGAGAAAACATTGTTAACCAACGAAGAGCTAAAGCCTGACGTCTGTCTGGTCTAACTTCGATAGGTACCTGATATGTTGCACCACCGATACGTCTTGCTTTTACTTCTAATACTGGCATGATGTTGTTCATTGCTTCTTCGAATACTTCGATTGCTGGTTTACCAGCTTTTTCTTCCACTCTGGCGAATGCACCATAAACAATCTTCTGAGCTACACCTTTCTTACCATCTAACATAACGCTGTTGATAAGTTTTGTAACTACCTTGCTGTTGTACATTGGATCAGCCAGAACGTCTCTTTTCTGAGTATGTCCTTTACGTGGCACGTTACTTCCCTCCTTAATCACTTCCGATTAAATCATAGGTACTCACACAAACTATTCTGCATGTTCGCACGGTAAATTCTCTATCTAAACCCGCAGCCACTACTGGGCTTGTGGAATCCCGGCACAAATGATTGATAGTTAGTACTGTGAATCTATAATTTAAGGCAACAGACTATCTGTCCGTCACTCATGGATTTTCATAGTTTCTTATTTTTTGTCTTTTGGTCTCTTAGCACCATATTTAGAACGAGCCTGGCGTCTGTTAGCAACACCTGCTGTATCTAATGTACCACGAATGATATGATATCTGGTACCTGGTAAGTCTTTTACTCTACCACCACGGATCAGAACAACGCTGTGCTCCTGTAAGTTGTGACCTTCTCCTGGAATGTAGCTTGTTACTTCGATTCCGTTTGAAAGACGAACTCTGGCGATTTTTCTAAGAGCTGAGTTAGGCTTCTTTGGTGTAGCAGTCTTAACAGCTGTACATACACCTCTCTTCTGTGGAGAAGACATATCAGAAGATTTTTTCTGTAAAGAGTTGTAGCTCTTCTGAAGTGCAGGTGCTGTAGACTTTTTCACGGAAGTCTGACGTCCTTTTCTTACTAACTGGTTAAATGTTGGCATTCCTTTCACCTCCTGTAAAATTTGCACATCTTCTATATTATTATAGAAGAAATAAAGTGGCTGCCAGTTATTCATCATATGAATAATCTCATATGCGCATAAAATCCCTATTTCTCACGCATACCTCTTCATTATATATAGGAAGATTTCACCTGTCAAGGATTTTTTCTACAATTTTTAAGATTTATAAAAAGGAAATGCCGAGATGATATACACCCCGGCAATTTCCTCTTATTTGTTCTGATAATCTTCTGCTGTATAGTCTTCTAAAGGATTCCAATTTTTAAATTCGAAGTCTTCTGCAGAAACTTCAGCGCCAGCTTCCTGCGCTTTTTTAATTCCGTTTTCCCATTCTTTCTGGGTATTTTCAGCTAATGTATTCAAAGTATCTTTATAATCTGTTTTTCCTGTAAGAGTACCTTGTACAATCTGTCCTAAGTTTGGAGAAATTTCTGTAATGTTTGCGTAAACAGCAGATGCATCTGCATTGCCTACAATTGGGTCTGGGCAAAGTTTACCCTGTTCTAAAGCCAGTGTATAATAATCCTTCATAACACCATCTTTCATATATTTCTCATTGACACCTTTAATAGCAGATACAAAGCCACCATCTTCCACTACACCAGACTGATATTCTTCAGAATAAAGCCCCTGGAGATATTTTGCTGCCAGTTCAGGATTGTCAGATGTTTTGGAGATACCCATCCATGGCTGTGCACCAATGTAAGGAAGTCCGCCTTTTGCTCCATCGTCTGGTACTGGCATTTCCATAACACCAAACTCTAAATCCGGATTCTCTTTTTCCCAAGTTGAAATACACCAGGATCCCTGAATCAGAAATGCTGCCTGATTCTGCGCAAACAATGCTCTTGCTTCTGGCGCTGCCAAGTTTACAGTGTCTGGATGGAAACTGCCGTCCTGTACCAGTCCACTATAAAAATCAAAAGCCTGAATCATAGCGTCGGAATTTAAAACATTCTTTCCATCTACCATGCTGATAACACCAATATCGTTTGACTTGCTTCCAGCCAGACAAGACAATGCGCGGATAGCGATTTCCAGTCGATTTACCTGTTTTCCGCCTTCAATCATACCGTAATATTTTCCCTTTCCAGCTTCAGTTACCTGTTTGCACACTTCTCTAAATTCACTCCATGTTTTTGGAAGATTCTCGGTATCTACTCCTGCATCCTCCAAAACATTTTTGTTGTAAAATACCAAAGTATTTACAATATTTGCTGATTCAGGAAGTACATAAACCTGTCCGTCCATTGTTGTAATACCTTCGTTTAATGCACCTTCTGCAAAAGTATCAAAAAATCCTTCTTCCACATAATCATTCATAGGCATATACCAGCCTTCTTCTACTGCTGTAGACAGCTTCACTCCACCTGGAAGAGCAAATAAATCTGGTGCAGTGTTTGCTTTGATAGAAGAGTTAATGGTTGTCTGATACTGATCTCCTGCCAATACTGTGTACTCCACTTTACAGTTGTTCTCTTCTTCAAACTTTTTGTTGTACTCTTCTCTTCTTGCTTTTGTAGAATCACTCATATCTACAACCTGCAATACAACTTCTCCGTCACCTTTGGAATTCTCTTTCTTTTCAGAAGTTGTTTCCTGCTCTTTTCCTTCTGAGCCTCCTTTGCTCACATTTGGTCCGCATCCTACTGCTGACAGAACCATCAGACCAGCCATAGCTAACGCTACGATTCTCTTTTTCATGGTAAAATACCTCCTTGAATAATGAAATATAATAATTTTGTTTCTCAACTCTTTACAGCGCCTGCCACACCATCTACAAAATATTTCTGCAGGCATACAAAAATCAAAATAATCGGCAAAACTGCAATACATGCGCCAGCAGCAATACCTGTCCAGTCAACCACGTTTTCACCTCTTAATGCATACAAGCCAACAGCTAATGTACGCATTTCCGGCTTACTCAGCGTAACAATCAATGGCAGAAGGAATGAGTTCCATGTCCAGATAAACTGCATAATTACTACGGTTGCCATAATTGGCTTTGCCAAAGGGAACATAATGCTGGAATACGTTTTCATAAAACCACTTCCATCAATGGTAGCAGCCTCTTCTAGTTCTTTTGGAAGTCCACCATAAAAACTAGAAAACAACATCAGAAAGATTACATGACCTCCACCGGCTTCTGCCAGAATCAATCCCAGCAGATTTTGTTCTAATCCCATTTCTTTTAATAATTCATAAATAGGAATTACTGTAAATACTAACGGGATTGTGATGCTTGCCATGAAAATACCCATAATCAGCTTCTTCCCCACAAAAACATATCTTCCCATAACATAACCAGCTGCAGATGTTGACAAAAGAACAATCACAACAACGCTGACCGTTACAATAATAGAGTTTTTAAAGTACACACCAAAATTGGCGTTGTTCCATGCTCTTACATAGTTATCAAAATTCAAACTCTCTGGAATTAAATTCAGACCACTGGCAAAAAATTCACTTTGAGTTTTTAAAGAAGCGCTAATCATCCAGATAAAAGGATACATCCAGATAAGAGCAACAACAGAAAGCAGTACATAAATCACAGTTTTTCCGACTTTCCCTGCAATTCTCTCTTTTTTCATAATGAGCTAATCTCCTCTCTTAAACATTTCTCTTCTTATTAAAGTAACCCTTTATCAGATTTAAGACGATACCAATAACAACGACCATAAGTCCGAACATCAGAGCTGCAGCACTGGCATAACCAAGACGTGGACTTCCTGTTGTACTGGAATAAGCTGTCCGATATACAAATGTTGCTACCACATCGGTTGCAAAGTATGGGCCACCATTTGTCATTGTCTGAACAATATCGAATACTTTCAGAGAACCAATGACGCAAAGCACAGTGATAACACCACCAATTGGCAGAATCAGCGGGAACACTACATCAGTAAAGGTCCTGAACTTTCCTGCTCCATCAATCTTTGCCGCTTCATATACATCCTGCGGCACACTTTGCAAAGCTGCAATCCAGTAAATCATGTAAGTTCCTAAATCTTTCCAAACACCAATCAAAACTACAGTAAACATAGCTGTTTTGGCATCCCCAAGAAAATTAATCGTATCAATTCCCAGCATGGAAAGCACCTGGTTTACCGGACCAGTACCTCCAAAAATGAAAATCATAATAATACCTACAATAGAAGCTGTTGTAACCACTGGAATAAAATACATGGTACGAAATACCGTTGCACCTTTTTTTATAATGCTGGTTAAGATATAAGCAATCATCAAAGAAAGTATCAACTGAATAGGAACACTTAATACCATGTACTTAAAACTGTTGCCCACAGAATTAAAAAATAGCGGATCTTGCAATAGTTCTTTAAAATTGCCCAGGCCTACAAAAGTAGCATTCATCGTCATACCAGACCAATCCAGAAGAGAATACCAGGCACTTGTTATAATAGGATACCCCTGAAAGAGAATATAGAGAATCAGGGTTGGCAGCATAAATACCCAGCACCAGGCATTCTTTCGCAAAATGCGTTTTTTCCTTACAGAATTCATAGAACGAAATTCTGCTAAAGTTGTTTTTGTTTTCATATAGCCCTCCATTTATTTATTTTATATAATTATTTATTTATTCTTCTCTATGGTCTATAATATACTATGTTATGCTCCAAAAATCAACATTTATTTATGATTTTGTTAATTATTGTCAATTTAACATTCTATTTTATGTGCACTTTTCACATATACTTTTCATCATCTTTTCGTTATAATCTTTTTAAGGTTTATTACTTTTAATAACTAAATTACGGAGGTATTAAAATGTATATACAAATAGAGTGCGCATCAAGTTCTGATACCATTTTATTTGCTGGTTCTGAATTAAAACATTATTTATCAAAAATAAATAATTCCCTTTCTTTTTTATCCGAGACAGACGCAAAAGCAGAAAACCGTCATCCAACCATCTGTTTAGGACTTTTTCCATCCGCTGCCTGCTCCCTTGATGAAGATGAATACGAAATAGAAATCTCTCATTTGCATGGGTATATCAAAGGAAGCAATCCACGTTCTGTTTTGCTTGGCGTTTACCAGTATCTCACACTTTTGGGATGCCGCTTCCTAAGACCCGGTAAAGAATACGAGAAAATCCCTTCTATTCCTAATATAGAAGAGCTTTCTATTTCTCACCATCAGAAAGCCCTGTATCACCACAGAGGCGTGTGCATCGAAGGCGCAGATTCACCGGAAAATATTCTGGAATTTATTGACTGGCTTCCAAAACTTGGCTACAATTCCTTTTTCCTGCAATTTGAACTGCCTTATGCATTCTTGAACTTGTGGTATTCACATAAGAACAATCCTCTTTCTTCTCCGGAAGAGTTTTCTCTGGAAAAGGCGGCTGAGATTTCTGCTGTCATTGATGAAGAACTAAAGAAACGAGGGCTGAAGCATCACAGGGTAGGGCATGGTTGGACTTGTTCTGTACTGGACCAGAATACCCTTGGCTGGGTTTCTTCTGACGCAAAATTAAGCGAAGAACAACTTTCCATGACTGCATTCGTGGACGGAGAACGTGGATTTTACAAAGGGATTCCCATTAACACGAACCTGTGTTATTCCAATCCAAAGGTAGTTTCCTCTTTTGTGCAGAAAGTTGTGGACTACTCCCTGGCACATCCGGAGGTGGACTATCTCCACATATGGTTGGCAGACGCTTTTAACAATCACTGCGAATGCGATGCCTGCAAAAATCATCTGCCTTCTGACCTGTATGTGCACATTTTAAATGAAATCGACCGGGCTCTTACAGAGAAACAGCTCTCTACCAAAATTGTATTTTTGCTTTATGAAGAACTTTTATGGGCACCCGAAAAAGAACGCCTGCTTCATCCCGAGCGTTTTGTTATGATGTTCGCTCCCATCAGCCGGACGTTCCTGCGCTCCTACGATATTCCCAAAACACTTCCAAAGCCTCCGAAATATCAGAGAAACCAGATTACACTCCCGGTCAATCTGGAGGAAAATCTATCTTTCCTTGCCAAATGGCAGGATATTTTCAAAGGAGATGCTTTTGATTACGACTATCCTCTTGGCAGAGCGCATTATGGGGATATGGGATATGTACACATTGCAAAAATTATTTATGAAGATATTCACAGCCTGAAAAAATTAAAGCTAAATGGATATATTAGCTGCCAGGAGCTCCGCTGCTTCCTGCCAAACGGGCTTCCCAACTATATTATGGGAAAATGCCTGTTGGGAACAGATTCCAGTTTTGAAGATTTGGCTGCTGAATATTTCCAGGCTGCCTACGGAGAACCGTGGGAAGACTGCCTCTCCTATTTATCTTCACTTTCTGCTTTATGCGACTGTGATTATTACAACGGAAAAGGAAGCCGAATCAATCCACAGGTAACAACAAATATGAAGCACTTGCTCCAAACTGTAGAAAACTTCCGCCAAAAACACCTGACACCAGTACCTGTTTTGGCTTCACCTGTGGAAAAACTTTTCTGGGAACATCTTGACTACCACAGTGAATATTGTATATTATTAGCACAAGCACTGCTTTTCCTTTCAGAAGGTAAGACTCCTGAAGTGGAGGCAGCCTGGAAAACCTTTACGCATTATGTATGTTCACAGGAATATAAATTCCAGAAGGCCCTGGATGTTTACCGGGTCATTGAAGTTTCTACCAATTATGCAGGTTTTCCTCTCATTGAAAAATTTTAGCACGGATTCAAAGAGGAGGGTTCTCAGCTTATGACTAATCAGGAAAATAGAAGTACAATTCTGGAATATATCTTTCGTCATGCTCCGGTTGCCCGTTCTACCATTGCCAGGAACACACAGATTACTCCTGCAACTGTGACTTCTATTTCCGGAGACTTCATACGGGAAGGTATTATACAGGAAATCGGCTCTGATGAAAACCCGGAAGAAACCTCTCCGGGACGAAAAAAAATCCTTTTGGATTTAGTTCCTGACCGGGTTTATTCCATGGGTGTGGAGTTCACGAAACGCCATGTACGATTTTTGATTTGCGACCTTAGAGGGAATTCTGTATTCCAGACCTCAGGCCTTTTAGAAACGGAAGTAAAAGAAAACATCACAGAATTTCTCATTAACAAAATCACAGAGATTCTGGACTCTCACCCTGATATTGCGAAATCTCTCATTGGTATCGGAGTTGCTGTGCCGGGGCACATTGACGCCCACCAGGATAGAGTCATCGTAAACTCTTCCACGTTTCCCGGATTTCGTGGAAAAGAACTGAAAAAACGTCTCCCATTTCCGGTTGTTCTGGAAAATAATGTCCGCTGCATGGCTTTTGGACGTTATCTGTTTGACCAAACATCTCCGGAAACTTTTGCCTTTTTCCACAGCGGGTTGGGTATGTTCTGTGCCATGATAAAAGACAGCCGTTTGTTCCAGGGCACCAATTACTATGCCGGCGAAATCGGACACACCATTGTCAATCCCGAAGGAAAAAAATGTGAATGCGGCAAGCGAGGCTGTCTCCAGACTTATTGCAGCGAAACCTGGCTTTTGAAATATTGCAGACTCTTGTATGAAAGTAATGCTTCCACCGTTTTAACCGCCCTGAAACCTTCTGCAGAGGAACTTACTATCGAAGATATTTCCAAAGCATTTTCTCTGGGTGATACGCAGGTTGGAAACTTCATTTTAACAGCACTAAAGTATCTGGGTATCACTATTTCTAATCTGGCTATTATTATGAATCCGGATAAAATCTATCTCCACTGCTCTCTCTTTTCTAACGAAGAAATCTGTGAAGAGCTGATGGATTATATTAAACAGCAGCTACTTTTTGTAGACGACCCCACAGACCGTACGGTTCAGATTCTCCCCTACAATCCTTTCGAAGGTCCCCTGGGCGCTGCTGCCTATGCTATTAAACAATTTTATATCCAGATAATATAAGAAAAGCGGATGTGATTTGAACAAGTCACATCCGCTTTTCTTATTTATTCTTCTGTTGTCTCAGATTCTTCTGCTTCGGTGTTTTCTTCCACATCTTCAGTAGTTTCCGTTGTTTCTTCTACTGTCACTGCTTCTGCCTCAACAGTTTCTTCTGTCATTTCTTCTTCAAATTCGTCCTCTTCCAGAACTTCATCTTCATCTGTATCCAGCTTAATGTTGGCATATTTCTTCATACCTGTTCCGGCCGGAATCAGCTTACCAATGATAACATTTTCTTTCAGACCAATCAATGGGTCAATCTTTCCTTTGATTGCTGCTTCTGTCAGAACTTTTGTTGTTTCCTGGAAGGAAGCTGCTGACAAGAAGGAGTTTGTTGCCAGAGATGCTTTTGTAATACCAAGCATTACCTGTTTTCCATCTGCAGGCTCTTTGCCTTCTGCAATGAGTTTTTCGTTCTCTTCTTCAAAGTCAAGAACATCTACCAGAGTTCCTGGAAGGAATTCTGTATCTCCATTATTCTCAATGCGAATCTTCTTCAGCATCTGGCGTACAATCACCTCAATATGCTTATCATTGATTTCTACACCCTGGAGACGATAAACTCTCTGAACTTCACGAATCATATAATCCTGAACCGCACGAACACCTTTGATTCTCAGGATATCGTGTGGATTTACAGAACCTTCGGTAAGTTCATCACCTGCTTCCAGATACTGTCCATCCTGAATCTTGATACGGGAACCGTATGGAATCAGGTAAGTCTTAGATTCTCCGTTCTCATTGTCTGTAACAATGATTTCACGTTTCTTCTTAGTATCTTTAATGGTAGCAGTACCTTTGATTTCTGTAATAATAGCAAGACCTTTCGGTTTTCTTGCCTCGAAAAGCTCCTCGACACGAGGAAGACCCTGTGTGATATCTCCACCAGCCACACCACCGGTATGGAATGTACGCATGGTAAGCTGTGTACCTGGTTCACCGATAGACTGAGCTGCAACGATACCAACAGATTCTCCAACCTGTACTGGCTCTCCTGTTGCCATGTTTGCACCGTAACATTTTGCACAAACACCAACATGACACTTACAGGTAAGAATTGTACGAATCTTCACTGCATCATATGGTTTGCCTTCTGCATTTACACCTTCTGTTACCACGCGAGCAGCACGTTTTGGTGTAATCATGTGATTTGCTTTTACAATGACATTTCCATCTTTATCTTTGATTGTCTCACAGGAGAAACGTCCTGTAATACGTTCCTGAAGACTTTCAATTTCTTCTTTTCCATCAACAAAGGCTTTTACCCACATACCTGGAATTTCGCCTTTGCTTTCACAGCAATCTACTTCACGAACAATCAGCTCCTGAGATACGTCTACAAGACGTCTTGTCAGGTAACCAGAGTCGGCTGTACGAAGAGCAGTATCGGAAAGACCTTTACGGGCTCCGTGTGCAGACATGAAGTATTCCAGTACGTCAAGACCTTCACGGAAGTTGGACTTGATTGGCAACTCAATGGTGTGACCCGTTGTATCAGCCATCAAACCACGCATACCTGCCAGCTGTTTAATCTGTTTATCAGAACCACGGGCTCCAGAGTCAGCCATCATGTAGATATTATTGTACTTGTCAAGACCATCCAGCAGTGCCTTTGTAAGGGCATCGTCAGTCTTCTTCCATGTATCAACAACTTCTTTATAACGTTCTTCCTCTGTGATAAGACCACGTTTAAAGTTCTTGGTAATCAAATCTACAGTATCCTGAGCTTTCTGAATCATCTCTGGCTTCTGTGGCGGCACAGTCATATCTGAAATAGATACGGTCATAGCTGCTCTTGTAGAATATTTATAGCCCATTGCCTTAATGCTGTCCAGAACTTCCGCTGTCTTGGTAGCACCATGAGTATTGATAACTTTTTCCAGGATTTTCTTTAACTGCTTCTTGCCAACCAGGAAATCGACTTCCGGAAGCAGTTCATTGCCAGGAATGCTTCTGTCTACGAAACCTAAATCCTGAGGAAGGATTTCGTTGAATAACAGACGTCCAAGAGTAGACTGAATCTTACCTCTGGATACTGTTCCATCTGGCATTTTCTTTTCAACATAAACGAAAATCTTAGTCTGCAGAGCAATTACCTGGTTTTCATATGCCAGAATCGCTTCATTCAGACTCTTGAATACTTTGCCTTCTCCCTTGTAACCGGGTCTGTCCTGAGTCAGATAGTAAATACCAAGTACCATATCCTGTGAAGGAACGGCTACCGGACCACCATCTGAAGGTTTCAGCAGGTTGTTTGGTGAAAGCAGAAGGAAACGGCACTCTGCCTGAG
>CAJKMA010000052.1 GCA_905200905.1 uncultured Bacillota bacterium | reverse complement strand
AGTGAAAGAACGGTATCGGTTCTTTAGTTTTGGGGATGCGATGATTATTGAGTGATGAGAAGAATTTCAGAGAAGGGTGAGCAGAATGCATATTAAGGAAAAGGAGGAGGTGCTGGTAGAAATGCAAAAGCCGCTTTCCTTAAAAGAGAGAAGCAGAGATCACGTAAAAATATATTTCCAGAACACACAGGATGAAGAAATCAAGCGAATGCTTCCAAGTGTGGTTAAAACAGAGGAAGAGGCACTTCGAGCTTTTGAAGAGACACAAAAACCAGGGGTATCTAGTTATGGACAAACCATTTATTATGGTGAAACTTATATAGGAGATATCTGGTGCTACAATATGGATATCGAAGAATCACCAAATGGAATGCTTAGCTATTGTATTTTTGATAAAAAGTTTTGGAATAAAGGGATTGCCACAGAAGCTGTAGATTTATTCCTGAAAGAATTAAGGCAGAACTACCAGATGAAGGAGTTAGGGGCTTTTTTGTATGCTTCCAATGCAGCATCCAGAAGAGTTCTGGAAAAAATGGATTTGTAAAAGCAGAAACCATAGTAGAAGATGGTATAGAATCTTTTTACTATGAATGGAAATTATAAAGAAGGTAAGAAATGATTTCTGAAACTATTTTAGAAAGACTTTAGGTGGTAAGTAAAAAACAGGAGTCTTCAGTGTTTTGAAACAACTGGCAGACTCCAAAATAGTAAATACAGAGAAATATTTAATGTAAATCCTTTGTTCTCTGTAAGAAAAGAAGGGAAACTCCGCCACACAGCAGCAGCACAAGAATATTGCAAAGTTTGCCTTCCAGGGAAGTTTCGTAATAGCCAGATACACCTAGGACAGCACTAATGGGATAAAACGTTTTCAAAACAGGAGACATACTCATGAAAAGGTCTGTAAAGGAATAAAGCTCTGCTAAAACCATTGCCAGCCAGTAGCTTTTTTTCCAATAGGGAACCAGGGCAATGATAGGAGAAACGGCAAAGAATACTCCAATGCCATCCAAGAAATACATGCTCAGAAAATGGAAAAATAGCTGGAACGATACATCTGAAGTATGGAGAACCATTTCTGCCAAAAAAGTAATTGTAAAAAGCAGGAGATAAATAAAAATACTGAACACAAACGTAACAAAAAGTTTTACAGCGGTTAATTTTCTATTGCTTATGGGAATCAGACACAGAGACTTCATGGTATCATCTTGCTCCTCTCGGCAAATGAGATAGCTGCCAAAGAGGGTAATCATAGCTGGAAGAACAAATAGAGTGGCCCATGCTTGCGATGTGATTAAATACCAGCCAGTGCGGTTCAGGGCATATTGTTCCTCATAGACCATGGTGATACCCCCTAGAAATACCAGGATAGCAACAAAAAAGACTGCAAAAATAGTGATAAATAAAATATTGGAACGGCGGAGCTTTTGAAGTTCCGCCCATAATAGTGTTTTCATCATGGTTCACCTTACTTTCTCTTATTTAGTGCAATAGTTGCAAATGATACAGAGCCAAAACTCCATATAAAAATCCCAAGAATGGCAGGAAAAAGTTCTTTTGGCATGATAAGTCCTGGAATAATTCCGTTCCTGGAAATAAGAATAGAAGTACAGGAAATGGGATGAAAATAAGGACAAACCGATGCCATGAAAAAACCAGCAAAAATATAAATCAAGATTACACAGGTTGGAAAAAGATAGCCTTTTTGTGATGCAGATAGTGCCAAAACAGGAAGCATGGAAAATGTGATAAGAACTGCAATTTCCAAACAGCGTTCCAACAAAAGCAGTGTACTGTTCCAGGAAAAAGAAAAATATTCGGGAAGGACCCCAAAGAGTATAGAGGCAACTGCAGTCAGGAGCATAAAAACTGTGGCATATAGAAAAATCATAAAAAATTTGCTGAAAAACAGCCCCAATTTATCTACAGGGACAATCCAGAGTTGCTGAAACATATGGTATCTATTTTCATCATGCATGACTACCACACACAGCATCCCAAGTACAAAAGGCAGAATTATGAATTGTGTAAATCCAAAAGCAGACCATTTATAAAATACCATGGGATTTACATTCTTTTCTCCAAAGTAATGGAAATATAAAAATGCGAAGAAAGGCATCACAAAGGCACATAACAACATAAACCACAAAAGTTTTTTGCGGCGCAATTTAAAAAACTCTATATGGATAAGTTTAAGCAATGTATTCACCCCCTGTAATGCTTTTAAAATAATCTTCTAAGGTGTTATTGTAAAGACCTGCACTTATAACCGTTATATGGTTTAAAACAAGGGATTTGTTTAGTTCGCCTACGTTTAAAGAAGTATCATAAATCCGTAAAGTGTGTTCATCCTGGACAGAATAATCCTGTACTTGAAAGTTCCTCTCCAAAATCAGCAGAGTTTTTGGAATATCAGAAACTTCTAAAAGAATATATTTGGCATTTCGTTTTTTCAATTCTTCCATACTGCTTTCTTCCAGGAGAACACCCTGGTCAAGAATTCCTATATCATCAGCAAGAAGGGCAATTTCAGATAAAATATGGCTGGAAATTAAAATGGTTTTTCCTTGCTGGGTACTGAGATTTTTCATAAAATTACGCATTTCGGCAATTCCAATGGGGTCAAGGCCATTGGTAGGTTCATCTAAGATTAAAAGCTCTGGATCATGCAAAATGGCATTGGCAATTCCAAGTCGCTGCTTCATTCCAAGAGAGTATTTGCCAAAAGTTTTTTTGTCCTTGTAAGGTAATCCTACGAGCTCTAAGGCGTGTTTCACAGCATGATTTGAGGCTGTGCCTCGAAGCTTAGCAAAAATTTCTAGATTTTCTGTTCCTGTTAAGTTTGGATAGAATCCAGGATGTTCAATCATAGCTCCAATTCTTGGATAAATCGTTTTTTCATTTCCCCAAAGTGGGCTGCCAAAAAGCTCTATACTTCCGGAAGTTGCAGCAGTAAGCCCCAGCATCATTTTCATGATTGTGGTTTTTCCAGCCCCATTACGCCCAAGTAGTCCGTAAATGCGTCCTTTTTTTACATGGAGATTTACCTGGTTTACTACAGTTTGTTCTCCATACTTTTTTGTCAATTCTTTTGTTTGAATAACCTTATCGTCCATGATTCAGTTCCTCACGTTTCTTTCTTTTTTGTAAAAAGTTCCTTACAAAGAATATCATACAGGAAAAACCTTGCCAAAACCTTGCCGCAATCTTGTTTTTATCTTGTTTTTGGAAAAGTCAGGAGAAATTCTGTACCCATACCAGGAGTACTGTTTGCCAGAATGGTTCCCTTAAGGGCATGTATCAATTCTTTGGTAATGGCAAGCCCAAGTCCGTTGCCATTGGCATTGCGAGAAGAATCACACTGATACAAACGGTCAAAAATATGGGGAAGATTCTGAGGGGCGATACCTTTTCCATTATCAGAAAGGCTCACTTGTACCTGCTGCTTAATTTCCTGGATGCATAGAGTTACCTGAGTTCCCTGGCTGTGAACAAGGACATTTTGCAAAAGATTGTTTAAAATACGGGTGTAGGCATTGACATCTACAGACACGATACAAGGAGTTTCCGGAATGTGAATTTCATAGGACAATCCATGGCTTTCCAAAATAGGAATCCAATCTGCCATGATATTTCTGGAAAGTTCAAAAAAATCCAAAGAGACAAAGTGAAAAGCCTGTTCTTTTGAGTCTAATTTTACCCATTCAAATAAGTGTTCTACGAACTGTTTCAAATGCTGAGCTTTTTGGGCAGCTACATGAATATATTGGTCTTTTTCCTCCCCAACCACAAGATTTTCTTCTATTGCCTCCAGATAACCAACTAAAGAGGCTAGAGGCGTTTTTACATCGTGAGAAAGACTGGTCATAAGCTGCTTATATGCCTGTTGGGACTGCTTTTGAAGAATCAACTGAGTTTGGCTGTTACGAGCAATTTCATTAATAGCAAGACAAATCTGCCGAGTTTCGTCTTGTTTATTGGTAAGCAGACGACGGTTTAAATTCCCTCCTTTGAGATCATTTAAAACCTGCTGAATCAGGAAAATCTGTTCTCGAAGTTTATTAAGATGAAAAACCAAAAACAGAATCAGAAGGATTGCCAGTATCAGGGCAAATAGAAGAAAAGGATTTAGATTCATGCTTAGGCCTCCTTGTTAAAACGATAGCCAACGCCACGGACAGTTAAAATATAAAAAGGATGTTCAGGGTCAGGTTCGATTTTTTTCCGTAATTTGCTGATAAAAGACATAATATTGCTGTCATCAAACGCATAGGCATCCTCCCACACCTGGGTATAAATTTGTTTTTTGGTGAAGATTTGTCCCTTATTGGAGGCAAGGAAAGAGAGAAGGTCAAATTCCTTACTGGTGAGTTCTACAGGAGTTTTATGTACCAAAACCGTGCGGTTGGCTTTATCAATCACCATGTCCTTTGCTATGATGTGGTCTGTTTCTCCAGGAAATTGAGGATTCCAAGTGGTGTAACGGCGAATAAGAGAGTGAACACGAGCCATGAATTCTTTGATGCTAAAGGGCTTGGTGAGATAATCATCAGCGCCTAGGGAAAGTCCGGTCACTTTGTCGTCTTCCTCGCTTTTGGCAGTGAGCATGAGTACAGGGATGTTGCTGGTTTCACGGAGTTTTTTTAAAACTTGGAAACCATCTAAATCCGGCAGCATCACATCTAAAATAATAAGAGAAAGAGAAGATTCTTGTTGCTGTTTTTCTATTAAAAACAGGCCATCTGCACCGCTGTGGGCAGTTATGACCTGTAAATGTTCTTGTTCCATACATTTTTTCATTAAAGCACAAAGTTCTTTGTCATCATCAATAATACAAACATAATTCATATGGCAGCTCCTTTGGTGAGTGTAACATCTGTTTTCTTGTGCTTATTATAGTGTATTTTTCAGGGAAAAACAAGGCTACTGATATTTGCGGCCAATGTAATACATAGGTACAAACAACACACCAAGAAATACAAGGAGCAGACTTCTACTCATCCAGATGGAAGCAAAAGAAAAATATTTGGATGCCGCAGGTATGAGCCAGAAAAGCACTGGCATCACCACAAGGGCAACAGTAAACCAGACACGCATATAAGTAAGAAGTTTTGGCCAGTTACTGTTATTAAAGTGAATACCAACAAGGTTTATACGGAAGGGACCGTGGCTATAGGCACTGATTTTATTTTCGTCATAATACCCAGGCAGTCTCTCCGGTGCAAAAAACCACAGATATCCACCAAAGAGAAGGAAAAGTCCTTCAAATAAAAGTAAGTCTTGTGATAAGTTTTCTGTTAAATACCAGTATCCTGCTAATAATTCCAAAATAGCCAAAATACAACTTCCTCCAAAAAGAAATATGCCCTTCTTTTTCCGTGTTTTGGCTTTTTCAGGGGTCTCCTCGGAAAAGGTAAGGGCTTTTTTCACCAGAAGTTCTACCTGGGCTGGCTCCATATTGGTTTCCTTTGGGAAGGTCCGTCCCTCCAGTAATTCCGTTACAGACACTTCCAAAATTTCGGAAAGAGGAATAAGAAGAGATATGTCCGGCATACTTAGAGAACGTTCCCATTTGCTCACTGCTTTATCTGATACAAATAACTTTTCTGCTAGGGCTTTTTGTGTGTAGCCTTTGGCTTTTCTCTGTTGTGCCAGAAATTTTCCAAAGGCTTCCTTATTAATTTCATACATAAGTGTCACCTGCTTTCTAAAAGATAGGATTATTGTAAGATATTTGCAGGAAGAACACAACCGACTGGCAGTAGAATGCAGGAAAAACAAGGCTTTTTATGAAATCCCCATCATAAAAAATGCCGCAATTCCGACTACTGTATAGAGCCCATTGATGACACAGCAGATTTGCATCCACAAATTCCGTACTCGTTCTTTGGCATATCCCCAGATGGTAAAAATACCGGAGAAAATCATAAAGGCAGCGTAACAGGAAATTAAAATTTCTGCAACAGGAGACCGGAGTGCCCAGGCATTCGTACGCAGAAGAAAAATACTCCAGGGTACAAATAACATGATTGTTGAGATGAAAGTCCATACTTTGTTTTTCATAGATTTATCTCCTTTCAAAACGGCCAAATCCAACGCAGGAAACAGCCAGTGAAACAATGGTAATACTAACAGCAACAGGAATCCATGGCAGCCATGAAATCTGTGTTTCATAGATACCCTTGGCTGCTTTTCCATACTCTACCATGAGTAGATAAAAGGGATAGCTCATGGGATAGCCCCACCATACCTTGGTGTTAATCATGAGAACAGAAGGGACAATGGAAGCAAGCCCAATACCTACGGAAAAAATAGGAGATTTGAGAAAAACCACCAGCATCCAGAACACAGCAGCCATAGGGATAGCAGCCAGATACAGGTGAAAAACAGTGCTGCACACATAAGAAGGCTCCAAAAGGAAGGAATAGTCCTGCAAGTGAGAGGCAATAAAAGCACTGACCATGTAAGCAGCTATGGTCATAAGCATCTGCATTCCGGCAAGCAGCAACAGTACCACAAATTTAGCAAGGCACAGTTTTCTTGTGTTTATCGGCAGGGAGAGCATTTTTAATATGCCTCGGTTGCGTTGTTCTGTCTGGTTCAGCAGTACCACGCAGATAATCAGGGAAGCAGGAATCATGAACCAGGACATGCCCATAAATCCCTGGATAAAAAAGTTGTGTTCCGGTGAAATAGGGATTTGCTGGGTATCAAAGATTTTATCGGAATTTATGATGCTGGGCAGCCACATCATGATAACAGGGACACAAAGCAGCAGCAAAATCTTAGAACGTTTTATTTTTTTTAGTTCCATGGCAAGGTATGTAGAAAAATTCATGAAAAAGACCTCCTGATTTTTTGATAAACTCCTTCTCCCAGGACAAATATCACAGCTTCACCAAGACATACCCAAATAAAAAGAGAAGTCCATCCCTGTTCCTGTGCCAGAGAAAAAAGCTGAAATGGAGAAGAAAAAGGCAATAGGCTTAGTACAAGGTTTTCCTGAGAGAAAATGGAAAATGTAAACAGCAAAATCACTCCAATGCCAAGAGAAACCCACATAGATTCACAGGCTGAGGCAATGACCAGCATAAGTATCACTGTAGGAAGCGTAATCACAAACTGAAAACTGGCAAAGGATAAAAGTTCTTTTATGGCAACCGGGGTTTTGGGAAACCAATGGAGCTGGCATATGGTGAGGGAACTAAATTCCAGGAATAAAAGAACTGCTAATCCAAGTGTGGCAAGAGTACATTTTCCAAGAAATAGCTTGCCTGTATGAATGGGCAGTACCGACATTTTTTCCCATCCTTTTTCTGCATATTCTGTGTGGTACATCAGGCAGGCACCGCAGATGGATACCAGAATATTCAGCATGGCAATCATCTGCCAGTTAGCATTCATGAGAATGTCCAGAGGGTTTCCGGGAAGGGAGAGAAAGGTCTCCTGGCGGACTGCCATCTGAACCAGGGGAAAAGCAGAGGCAAAAAGCCCGCAGCCCATATAGACCGTGATATATCCGGTACGTTTTAGTTTCTTCCATTCTAAGAAAAGACTCATTTCCTGCCACCTCGTTTCTGATTATCCTCATCCACCATAGCCAGGAAAGTATCCTCCAAATGGTCTGTGGGGAATCCCTGAGCCAGAGCCTTCTGCTTTAGCTGTTCTAAGGAGCCCTCAAACAGAAGATGCCCATGGTTGAGAATTCCGATATCATCTGCCATAAGTTCAATTTCTGACAGCAGGTGGGAGGATACAAAAACCGTACAGTCAAATCTTTGAGGCAGTGATTTAATAAGAGAGCGGATTTCATGGATTCCCACAGGATCCAGTCCATTGGTGGGTTCATCCAGAATCAGGATAGGAGGGCGGGCAATGAGGGCACCTGCAAGTCCAAGGCGCTGCTTCATACCAAGGGAATATTGTTTTGCCAGACGTTTTCCAAAGCGTTCCAGTCCTACCAGTTCCAGAACTTCCGGCACACTGCTTTTTGGCAGTCCCAGAATACGCCGGATCAGATCCAGGTTTTCTTCTCCTGTAAGATTGCCATAGAAAGCAGGGGATTCAATAAAAGAACCAATGTCTTTTAAAATGGAAATCCGTTCCTTGGGATACTGCTTTCCCTGAATGGAAAAAGTGCCATGGGTGGGTTTGGTAAGCCCCAGGAACATTTTCATGGTAGTAGATTTTCCGGCACCATTTGGCCCAAGGAAACCATATACCGTGCCTTTGCGGATATGCAGATTCAAATCAGACACCGCAGTAAAATTTTTGTAGGATTTTGTTAAATGTTGCGTTTCTATGATATTCATAAAAGATCTCCTTTCCGATGTGAAATTTCTTTGATAAATCCAGTGTATAATAAGAACCTTGCAGGAACCTTCCCACAACCTTACATTTACCTTACAAAGCAGCAGAAGAAGAAAAACAGGCTGGCATATCCATGGTGAATGGTATAAAATAACCTTAATTATGAGATTACCCTTGAAACAGGAGCGAGAAAGGATGGAAAATAGAGTGAAGATAAGAAAAGAAGAACGGCGTTCTCCTGGAATTAACGGATGGAGCAGAAAAATCTATATGGAACTGCCTGGTCCAACAGAAGAAGATTTTGTTTCCGATCAGGAGCGAATTCTCAGAGAACTCAGGGAAGAATTTGGAGAAATCCACTGCAGCTTGAAGGTATTAAAGAAGTTTTATCCTCTCTGCTATAGAGCAGGATGGAAGATTACCGTATTTTTAGTATGGACAGGGTGTCAGTGGGAATTGGTAGATATAGAAGCAGGAGATACCACGGACTGTCACTATGGAGTCTATGCAGATTTGGGAAGCACTACCATTGCTGTGGCGCTTGCTGATATGAATACAGGGAAAACCGTATGTGAGAAATCAGGATTTAATCAACAGATTGCTTTTGGACAGGATATTCTCAGCCGGATTTTTTATGGAAAAGATCAGCCGGAACGAATGGAAGAAATCCGAAAGGCAACCATAGACAGTTTCCTGGAGTTGTTTAGGCAGATACAGGAGGAAACAGGGATTCCCAGTGAGAAATGGGGTTCTTTGGTTCTTTCCGGAAATACTACTATGATTCATTTTCTTTTTGGGCTGGATGCATTTTGTGTATTCTCCAGTCCTTATGCAGTGCGGACCTTGAAGCCAGACTGTTATCCGGCGAAAGAATTGGGATTTCCGAATCTGGGTTATGTCTATTGCTTTCCAGGGCAGGCGAACTACCTGGGAGGTGATATCCTGAGTGGAATCGTGGCAACAGAACTCTATAAACAAGAGGAACTTTGTGTATTTCTGGATATTGGGACAAACGGAGAGCTGGTAATAGGAAATAAAGACTTCTTAGTAGTAGGAGCAGGTGCGGCGGGACCGGCTCTGGAAGGTGGTGTGGTGAAAACCGGAATGCGTGCAGAGGCTGGTGCTGTGGATCAGGTGGAAATCTGTGATCAGGAAGTCCTGGTACATGTCATAGGAGAAGGAGAGGCAAAGGGAATCTGCGGTTCCGGCATTGTAGATTTTCTGGCACAGATGTTTTTAAATGGATGGATTGATATGAAGGGAAAACTTCAGCCGGAGGTTTCTGGCAGAATCGTAGAACAGGAGGGGGAACTGGCGGCAGAATACGCTCCCGGACTCTGTTTTTACCAATCAGATATCGAAGAATTTCTCAAGACCAAAGCAGCAGCAGGAACCATGGTAGAATATATGATGAACGAAGTAGGGCTCACTATGAGAGATATTAAAAAATTTTACGTTGCAGGTGCCTTTGGAACTCATATTTCCAAGGAATCTGGCGTGACCATTGGATTATATCCGGACATCCGGCGTGATAAAATTGTCCTTCCGGGCAATACATCTTTGTTAGGTGCAGGGAAAATGCTGCTAAACAAAGAGTATCAGAAAGATATTTTGGAACTGTTGGAAAAAATGGTGTACATTCAGTTTGGGGCCGTGGATAATTTTGTACATCTTATGGCAGCTGCAGAGGCGATTCCGCATACAGATCTGGACCGGTATCCTACAGTGGAAGCAGAATTAAGAAGGCGAGGAAGAGGATAATATGACCTATGACTATATAAAACAAAAGAAGATTCTTCTTGTAGATGATGAAGAGAACCTTTGTCAGATGGTTTGCTCTATTTTTCGGGAAGAGCATTATACCAAGATTCGGACAGCAGGAACCATGGCAGAAGCACTTACCATATGTAAAGACTGGAAGCCGGATTTTGCGGTGCTGGATGTGATGCTTCCCGATGGAGACGGGATTTCCCTGTTGGAGAAGATGCGGGAATTTACCGGGATACCGGTGTTGTTTCTCACTGCTCTTGGGGAAGATGAAGACCGTTTAAAAGGACTTTTCGCAGGGGCAGATGACTATCTGGTGAAGCCTTTTTTGCCAAAGGAACTGCTTCTTCGTACCGCTGCCATTCTTCGCAGGACATATAAAGAGGAGACACCTTTGGTCAAGTTGGCTGGAAGCCAGATTGATTTTGCCAGGGCAGAGGTATTAAAAAATGGAGAACATCTGCCTCTTACAGCCAAAGAACATGAAATTCTTCAGGCTTTGTACCGCAATGCCGGAAGGATTGTGACCATTGACCAGCTTTGTGAGGCTGCTTGGGGTGACAATCCTTTTGGGTACGAAAATTCTCTGATGGCGCACATCCGCAGAATCCGGGAAAAGATAGAGCAGACTCCATCCAGGCCGGTTTCTCTGATTACAGTGAAAGGCCTTGGCTATAAACTGCTGGTGGAGGAATAGCAGATGAAAAGTGTTTTAAAATTAATGAAACGATTTTTTTTCACCTTGCTTTGTTCCGGGTTTATTTTGCTGGTCTTAAATCTTGGCTTATTGATTTACATGACTTATGGCAGTGTGTCCAATGCAGGAGGGTGGACCAGTACCAGTGAGCTGTCAAAGGAATTACAGGAGGATGGCTCTGGGGAATATATCCTGACAGAGAGAGGGCAGGAGATTTTAGAAGAGTATCAGGCATGGGGGATTCTAGTCCAGGATGGAACAGGCAACGTTCTCTGGCACAGTGACAATCTGCCAAAGGAAATCCCTCTTCATTATACGATTTCGGAAATCTCTGCTTTTAGCCTGGGATATATTGCAGATTATCCTACTACGACGGCTGCAAAAGGTGAAAACCTTCTGATTCTGGGACATCCCAAGAAAGCCTATTGGAAAATGATGCACAATACCTATGATTATGCTCTGATAGAAGGATTTCCCAAAATGATGGCTGTGTTTTTGCTGGCGAATCTTCTGGTAATTCTGGTGATTTATATGGTAGCCACCTCAGGCATTTTAAAATCCGTCAGACCCATTGTGAAAGGAATTGAAGAATTGCCAAATAAGGAGGTCTATGTAAAAGAAAAAGGACTCTTTTCTCAGTTGGCAGAGGCCATGAATCAGGTTTCAGAGAAACTTCGGACACAGGAGAGGGAATTAAAACGAAGAGAAAGTGCCAGGGCGAACTGGATTTCTGGTGTTTCCCATGATATCCGGACACCCTTGTCCATGGTGATGGGGTATGCGGCTCAATTAGAAGAGAATCAAAGCCTTCCTCTGGAAGAACGGAAAAAAGCAGGAATCATCCGACAACAGAGTGTGAGGATGAAAAACCTGATCAACGATTTGAACCTCTCCTCAAAACTGGAATATCATATGCAGCCCCTCCGCATAGAAACGCTGAACCTGGTGGCAGTTGTCCGCCAGGTAGTGGTGGACTTTTTAAACCTGGATTTAGAGGGAAAATACCCCATAGAGTGGGAGATTCAGGAGGATTTGCAGGGGTGCTTTATGCAGGGAGATAAGGAATTGTTAAAAAGGGCTTTTGGAAATCTGATAACCAATGCTCAGGTACACAATCCAAAAGGGTGCAGAATCACTGTGAAAATTGTGGCAGAGGAACAGGGCTGCAAAGTGTTGCTGGAGGATGCGGGCAAGGGAATCACAGAAGAAATGCTGCAAAAACTACAGCATACACCTCACTATATGTTAAGTGACAGCGGTGTTTCCCAGCCAAGGCACGGATTGGGATTGTTGATTGTCCGCCAGATTATAGAGGCTCATAGAGGAACCCTTGCTTTTTATCATGGCTTAGAAGGCGGTTTTGGAGTAGAAATGACATTTCCGGCACAGCGTATAGAGAAAGGAGAAAGGACATGTACCGAATTTTAATTGTGGAAGATGATGCTTCTATGGCAAAGGCAATGAAAACACAGATTGACTCCTGGGGAAATCAGGCAGAAACCGTGAAAGATTTCCAGAATGTGATTTCCGCTTTTTTGAGTTTTGACCCTCATATGGTACTGATGGACATTATGCTGCCTTTTTATAATGGGTATCACTGGTGCAGTGAAATACGGAAAATTTCCAATGTGCCTGTGGTATTTATCTCTTCTGCCTCAGATAACATGAACATTGTTATGGCTATGAATATGGGCGGAGATGATTTTATTCCCAAACCAGTGGATTTAACGGTAATGATGGCTAAAATTCAGGCAGTTCTCCGCCGTACCTATGACATGGCAGGGAAAATTCCGGTTCTGGAGCATAGAGGTGCGGTACTCAATCTCAACGACACCACCCTGCTTTATGATGGGGAAAAGATAGAGCTTACCAAAAATGAATTTCGGATTTTAAAGACTCTTCTGGAGCAAAAAGGCAAAGTGGTCAGCCGGGATACCCTCATGACCCGGTTATGGCAGATGGATGATTATGTGGAAGAAAAT
Source organism: uncultured Bacillota bacterium (assembly GCA_905200905.1). GTDB lineage: Bacteria > Bacillota > Clostridia > Lachnospirales > Lachnospiraceae > Blautia. Next base: position 7,888 of record CAJKMA010000052.1, on the reverse strand, counting down.
ACGTTGACCGTGAATGTTACCAGACTGAGAAAAAAACTGGAGCAGGCAGGGCTTTGTGATTTTATTAAAACAAAGATAGGAAGTGGATATATCATTGAATAACAAAAAGAGCAGTTGTTTTTTGGCCTATGTCCGGCAATACCGGTTTTGTGCAGGCATGTTTTTTCTTTTTTCCCTTGTTTTCCTTCTGGTGTTTTCTTTGTATGACTTAGAGTGGGAGGCAGTGATTTATGCGGCATGCCTTTGCCTGCTTATCACAGCAGCAGTGCTTGGCATCCATTATGTTTCTTACTGGAAACGCCATAAAGAATATGAGAAAATTCTATGTAATCTTCCTCTTTTGCCAGAGGAGCTTCCAAAGGCTGCCACCTTAACAGAACAGGATTTACAGGAACTTGCCACAGGGCTGCGAAAGATTTTGGATACCAGAGAAAATCAGTGGCAGTGTGAAAATCGGAAAAGCATGGAATATTATACTACCTGGGTGCATCAGATTAAGACACCTATTTCAGTGATGCGGATGATATTGCAAAGTGAGGATACGGAGGAACACCGGGAACTGGCTGCCCAGCTTTTTAGCATTGAACAATATGTGGAAATGGTACTGGGATATTTACGTCTGGAAAGCACTTCTACAGATTTTGTGTTTCAAAACTGTGACCTGGATGGGATGATCCGTCAGGCTATCCGAAAATATGCACCTTTATTTGTGAGAAAGCGAATCCGTCTGGTGTATGAGCCGGTGAACATGGAGGTGCTTACGGATGAAAAGTGGCTCTTGTTTATTCTCCAGCAGATTTTATCCAATGCAGTAAAATATACGGATCAGGGGAGCATCACCATTACAGCAGGTACGGATAAGGTTTTGAGAATCAAAGATACAGGAATCGGAATTGCAAAGGAAGATCTGCCCCGTATTTTTGACCATGGTTTTACCGGATATAATGGGCGGGCCGATAAGAAGGCTACAGGACTTGGGCTGTATCTTTGCCGTCTTACAGCGAAGCGGCTTTCCCATAAGATTACAGTTACCTCAGAAATCGGAAAAGGGACGGAGGTGTCCATTGATTTCAATACCATAAAGCTGGACTGTGATTAATCCAGCTTACAAAAATGTCACATGAGAGAGCCAAAATGTCACCTGATTCAATGTCAGATGTTTTGGCTCTTTTGCTATAATAAAGCCACAAACAATAAGGAGGTTACAAGTATGACAATCTTAGAGGCACAAGGCCTTCAAAAAATTTATACCACCCGTTTCGGAGGAAATCAGGTACAGGCATTGTCTGATGTGTCTTTTTCTGTAGAAAAGGGAGAATATGTGGCAATTATGGGGGAATCGGGTTCCGGAAAAACAACCCTTCTCAATATCCTGGCAGCTTTGGATAAGCCAACCAAAGGGCAGGTATGCCTGGATGGAAAAAATCTGTGTGAAATTAAGGAAAAAGAACTCTCTGCCTTCCGAAGAAAGAATCTGGGATTTGTATTTCAGGATTTTAATTTACTGGATACCTTTAGCATCCAGGATAATATTTTTCTGCCTCTTGTCCTGAGTGGGAAAAAATATCAGGAAATGAGTAGACGCTTAAAGCCTATTGCAAAAAAGCTGGGGATTACGGAGATTCTGGCGAAATACCCCTATGAGGTTTCCGGGGGACAGAAGCAAAGGGCAGCAGTAGCAAGGGCATTAATTACCAACCCAAAACTGATTCTCGCAGATGAACCAACCGGGGCTTTAGATTCGAAATCCACAGAAGGGCTTCTGGAAATTTTCCATACCATTAATCAGGAAGGGCAGACGATTCTTATGGTAACCCATTCTGCAAAGGCAGCAAGCCATGCAGGACGTGTGCTGTTTATTAAGGATGGCCAGGTGTTCCACCAGATTTACCGTGGTGAACAGAGCAATGAGCAGATGTATCAGAAGATTTCGGATACCCTGACACTTCTTGCAACAGGTGGTGATCAGTATGAATAAGTTTTTTTATCCTAAGCTGGCAGCTAGTGGGCTAAACAAAAACAGGAGACTTTACATACCCTATCTGCTGACTTGTATGTTTACGGTTGCCATGTTTTATATTGTGAAATCCCTGTCCCTAAATCCAGGTTTAAGCGATATGGTAGGGGACACAACCATGACCTTTACCATGGATTTCGGGTGTGTTGTCATTGGTCTGTTTGCTTTGATTTTTCTTTTTTATACAAACAGTTTTCTCATGAAACAGCGGAAAAAAGAATTTGGCCTGTTTCATATCCTGGGTATGGAGAAGCACCACCTTTACCATCTCCTTGCATGGGAAAATCTGTATGCTGCCATTTCTACTCTGGCGGCAGGACTTCTTGTGGGAATCGCTCTGGACAAAGCCATGTTTTTGCTGGTTTCCCGCATGGTAGGAGGGAAAATTCCTCTTGGATTCTTTCTTTCCAAAAGAGCAGTGGTGGAAACCATAGTTTTATTTCTTGGGATTTATGCCCTTATTTTTCTCAATGCATTAAGACAGATAAAAGCAGCAAGCCCCATTGATCTTCTTCATGCAGGAAATGTGGGGGAAAAAGAGCCAAAAGCAAAATGGCTCATAGCAATTGTGGGGTTATTATGTACAGGGGCTGGATATTATCTTGCCATTACCACAGAAAATCCTGTGACTTCTCTGTCTCTGGCCTTTGTGGCTGTGATTCTGGTGGTGATTGGAACTTATTTGCTTTTTACAGCAGGAAGCATTACCCTTTTAAAAATTCTGAAAAACCACAAGGGTTATTATTACAAAACCAGGCATTTTATCAGTATTTCCGGTATGATTTACCGTATGAAGCAAAATGCAGTAGGGCTGGCAAATATTTGTATTTTGTCTACCGGTGTATTGCTTATGGTAGCCTGTACCACTTCTTTGATGGTTGGAATGGAGGATATTATACGTTCCCGGTATCCGAATCAGTTTGCTTTATATACAGACGATGAAAATCTGGACACTGCCAGGGAAGCGGTGGATGCAGTGAAACAGCTTCAAAAGGAATCTGGTATAGAAGCAACAAAAGAGATGGAATACCGCTATCTTGCATTTTCCTCCATTTTGCAGCAAGATACGTTTTTGGTCACAAGGGAAGGGAATCTGACGGACATGGATGCTATCCAGAATTTAATGTTTGTACCGTTAGAGGATTATAATAAAGCAACAGGAGAAGAAAAAGAACTAAAACCAGGAGAAGTGTTGCTGTACAGCAACCGGGCGGCATATGAGTATCCCAGTATGAAGATTTTTGACCAGAAATATGTGGTGAAAGAACGGCTAAAAAGTTTTCCCGGAAACGGCATCATTGCAGCGAACATTGCCAATACACAGTTTCTTGTGATGCCCAATATGGAAGACATACAGGAATTATATAAGAAGCAAAAAGAAGTTTTTACGGATATTGCAGGAAAAATCAGGATCTATTATGGATTTGATGCTCGTGCAGGAGAGGAGGAGCAGAAAGAATTTCAAAAAGCAGTTTATGATGTTATGGCAAAGCAGGGATACCATGGCAATGTGGAATCCAGTGTGGAGGCAAGACAGGGCTTTATGGGACTTTACGGGGGATTCTTCTTCATTGGCATCTTTTTGGGACTGCTGTTTGTTATGGCGACGGTTTTGATTATTTATTATAAACAGATTTCAGAAGGGTATGATGATAAAGAACGGTTTGCCATTATGCAGAAAGTAGGCATGAGCAGGGAAGAAGTGAGGGCCTCCATTCGTTCTCAGGTACTGACCGTATTCTTCCTGCCTCTGATTACTGCAGGAATCCATGTGGCAGCAGCGTTCCCTATGTTTAATAAGATTCTGATTATTATGAATATGGAAAATACAGAAATGTATGCAGTATGCACGGGAATTTGTTTCTTGGTTTTTGCTGCCATGTACGTGGTGATTTATAGTGTGACAGCCAGAACCTACTATAGAATTGTAAGTAAATAAAAGAGAATTGCTGTTTCAATCTCCGCCTCAAATGAGGCGGAGACGATTCATTTAACATAATTTATTTTACGTTTTCCGCCAGTAATGCAAAATCCTTGTAAAACTCAGGATAAGAGATACCCACACATTCGCCTCTGGTGATTTCCGTCTCTCCATCAGTAGCCATGCCTGCTACTGCAAAAGCCATGGCAATGCGGTGATCCAGATGACTGTCCAGAACAGCGCCGTGCAAAGTTCTGCCTCCGTTGATAATCATACCATCTTCCGTTGGTGTAACATCTGCCCCCATAGCCTGTAAATGATGGACAATAATATCCAGGCGGTTGGATTCTTTCACCTTCAATTCCTCGGCATCTCGGATAATTGTGGTGCCCTTGGCAAAAGCAGCCATGACTGCGATGACAGGCAGTTCGTCAATTAAAGTTGGAATCAGTTCTTTTTCAATTACTGTACCATGTAAGGAGCTGGAAGTTACCAGAAGGTCAGCTACCGGTTCCAGCCCTTCTTTCCGCTCATTAAGAATTTCTACCTTTCCACCCATCTGTCTGCATACACGCAAAATGCCATCTCTGGTAGGATTGATTCCCACATTTTTAATCAGAATCTCAGATCCGGGAATCAGAAGTCCGGCTGCAATAAAATAAGCAGCAGAAGAGATGTCCCCTGGCACTTCTATAGACTGTCCCTGAAGTTTTGGATGTCCAAGAACAGAGGCGGTAGTCCCCTGGCAATCTATCTTTGCACCAAAAGCAGACAACATAAGCTCAGAATGATTTCTGGAAACATAAGGTTCTGTCACGCTGGTTTTTCCCTCAGCATACAATCCGGCCAGAAGAATGCAGGATTTTACCTGGGCAGAGCTTACAGGAGAAGCATAAGAAATCGGAGTTAAAGGTTTTCCATGGATCCGGAGAGGTGCACAGTCATTTCCATGAATGCTTTCAATAGAAGCTCCCATACCACTAAGGGGCGTGATAATCCGCTTCATGGGGCGTTTTTGTATGGAGGCATCACCGGTAAGCTCGCTGGTAAAGGTTTGCCCTGCCAGGATTCCGGAAATCAGCCGGGTCGTGGTTCCGCTGTTTCCTACATCCAGAATAGAAGCAGGTGCAGAAAGTCCATGCAGGCCTTTCCCGTGAATCAGGATTTCTTTCGGCGTATGCTGGATTTCAATGCCCATTTTCCGGAAACAATCAATGGTGGACAAACAGTCAGCACCCTCCAAAAAATGAGTGATTCTGGTAGTTCCTTCTGAAATAGAGCCAAGCATTACAGCCCGGTGGGAGATGGATTTGTCCCCTGGAATTGTCAGTTCGCCCTTTAAAGGAGAAGATTTTTGAAATATCATGCAACTATCACCTTCCTAACGTTCATAAATCATATAATTTCGTTTCTTTAACTGTTCAGCGGCCTGTTTTTGTGCTTCCTCATCATAGAATTCAATCTTCAGAACACCATCATCAAACTCACGATTATGAATGATACCGATATTTTTGATGCTGATTCCATTCATAGAGAGAATGGTAGCAATGGTAGCAATAGCACCTGTTTCATCTATAATATCGCAGTAAAGAACAAAAGATTTTGAAATAGGTCCTGCAGCTGCATCACTAAAGGAATTGCGGTATTCTCTGGAATCAGCAAACATCTGATAAAGTCCATTGGCATCTCTTTGATCTACTAAGTATTTTGCCTGGACAATCTGGCGGATGTATTCATCCAGTACTTTTGAAATATCCTCTGGGTTTTCCAGACAGATTTGCTGCCACATATGAGGGGAGGAGGAGGCAATTCTGGTAATATCTTTAAAACCGCCTGCTGCAATGGTTTTCATATGTTCTTGAGGAGAGTCCAGTTTTTTTACTACATTTACCAAAGAGGCTGCCACAATATGAGGCAGATGGCTAATGGAAGCTGTGATAAAGTCATGCTCCTCCCAAGTGAGAATCATAGGAAGTGCGCCAATGGAACTGACTAATTCTGTGTAAGCTCCAATTTTATCCAGCCCTACCTCTTCCGAGGGGGTGAGAATATAGTAAGCATTTTCAATTAAATGGTCTGTAGAATATTCGTAACCGGTTTTTTCACTGCCTGCCATAGGGTGACCGCCAATGAAATTAGCCGTAAGACCAAGGGCGGTAACTTGCTTATGAATCTCTCCCTTCACGCTTCCTACGTCTGTGAGAATACAGCTAGGACGGAGGAAGTCCTTCAGCCAGGTAAGACATTCCAGATTGTAGTCTACAGTAGCACAGAGAAAAATGTAATCGCAAAAAGCAAATCGTGTGTCTTTTTCCACACAGGGAACATCTACAATGCCATCAAATACGGCGTCATCCAGCACAGATTTGGTTCTGTTGTAAGCCAGAATCTGATAATCAGGATGAAATTTTTTAATAGCCTTGGCAATAGAGCCGCCTATAAGACCAAGACCGATAAAACCAATGGTTGTTGTTTCCATATAAAAAGATACTCCTTCTTCTATACGTAATCACTTGTCAAACAGTATCATTTTATGACAGGAAAAAGAAAATGTCAATGATTCTACACGTTAAAGTGTGAAAAATGTATTATATCACGAAAAAGAATTTATTATGCTAAAACAGAGAAATAAAAAACTTGTTTATTTTGAATAAAATACTTGAATTGTTGAAAGTTTTTTAGTAAAATATACACATACTAAATTTGGGAGGTATTACATATGGACGTTTTTAGAACCGACAGAATAAGAAATGTGGTCCTGCTCGGCCATGGCGGCGCCGGCAAAACAAGTCTGGTGGAGGCAATGGCTTATTTATCAGGTATTACAAACCGTTTAGGAAAAGTAACAGATGGTAACACAGTTAGTGATTATGATAAAGAGGAGATTAAGAGAAAATTCTCAATTACAACATCTGTAGTTCCGATTGAATGGGGCAAGGTGAAGATTAATGTATTGGATACACCTGGATATTTTGATTTTGTAGGAGAAGTAGAAGAAGCTGTTGCAGCAGCAGATGCAGCGATTATCGTGGTATCCGGAAAAGACGGCGTACAGGTAGGTACACAAAAAGCGTGGGAATTATGTGAAAAATACAATCTTCCGAGAATGTTCTTTGTAACAGAGATGGATATCGATGATGTCAGCTATCGTAAAGTTGTAGGAGAACTAACAGAGCTTTATGGTAAGAAGATTGCACCTCTTCACATGCCAATCCGTGAAGAAGGTAAGTTCGTAGGATACGTGAACATTGTAAAACAGGCCGGCAGAAGATATATTGAGCGTGGACAGAAAAAAGAATGCCCAGTACCGGAATATTTGCAGGAATACTTAGAACAATACCATGAAACCTTAATGGAATCTGTTGCAGAAATCAGTGAAGAATTTATGGATCGTTATTTTGCAGGAGAAGCCTTCTCTGTGGCAGAAGTTTCTGCAGCCTTGAAGATGAATATTTCTGATGGAAGTATTGTTCCAGTGTGTATGGGCTCCACCATTAATATTCAGGGTGTTGCGAACCTGCTGGATGATATCTGCGGTTATTTCCCAAGCCCGGATCAGAAGACCTGTGCTGGTATGAACATGAAGACCAATGAGATTTATCAGGCAAACTATGATTTCACAAAAGCAAAATCTGCTTATGTTTTCAAGACCATCGTAGATCCATTCCTTGGAAAATATTCTCTGATTAAAGTTTGTTCCGGTGTTATCAAGGGTGATGATACACTGTATAACACAGGAAAAGAAACAGAGGAAAAACTGAACAAACTGTATGTGCTGGAAGGATCCAAACCAATCGAAGTAGCAGAACTTCATGCCGGTGATATCGGTGCAATCGCAAAATTAAATACCGTAGTGACCGGTGACACACTTGCTACGAAAAATACACCGATTCTTTTTGGTAAAACAGAATTTTCCGTACCATATACATACAAACGTTATAAAACAGTCA
>CAJKMA010000051.1 GCA_905200905.1 uncultured Bacillota bacterium | reverse complement strand
CCAAGGAAATTCAGAAGGCAGAAAAAGCCAGAGAAGCGGGAAGCAATCCGGGAGAGGCCGTGGAAGAAGTGGGAAAAGCCCTGGAGCAAGTGAAGAAAGTTTATGCAGATATTAATAACGAAAATACCGGAATCGGAAGTACCATTTTTGCTGTGAAGCCAGGGGATGGTTCCGCAAGAGAGCAGGCAGCATCCTGTCAGAAGGTTCTGGGCGGCTGGGCAAATATTGCCAATGAATACGCAACCAAGAGATACCGCTCTAATCTGATGAACTGGGGCATGCTTCCATTTCTGATTCAGGAAGGAGAATTGCCTTTCAAAAATGGAGATTATCTCTTTATTCCTGGGGTTAAGACTGCCATTGAAAACAATGCCAAAGAGCTAAAGGCATATGTGGCAGGGGATACTCTGAAAGAATTTACACTTAAATTGGGAGAAATGACACCGGATGAGAGACAGATTATCCTGGATGGATGTCTGATCAACTATTACAGAGCAGGAAGATAATAGTTTCTTTATAAAAATAAGCCTGAAAAGCGAGAATGTGCTTTGTCAGGCTTGTTTTTTTATACTGTAAATGTTTAAGTTTTATAATTTTTTTGAAAGAAAGAATTGTGTGAAAATTATATAAAAATACATATAATTCACAGCATAAACAAAGATAAAAGTATAGTAATAAAAAAATAAAACTTTTTTTGAAAAAGTTATTGACAAATTAAGGAGAGGGTGTTATTATAATATCAACAAAAAACAAAACACCTTATCAAACAAAAGATAATTCAATATTACATCACATCCATTTCAAAATTTGAGACGAGAAATCAATTTTGAAGATGGCTACAAAGTACAAAAGATTTATTACTTATTATACTTTAGGTGTATGGAGAATACAGAATAAGATAAATAATAATAAAACCAAAGTACTAAGGATAACGTAATGAAAAAGAAATTATAGAAGCCAGTAATTTTAATTACTATTATAAATTACAAAGGAACCTATAAATAAGTAAAAAAAGGTGTTACGTTTGAACTTGATAAGGAGGTACAGTCCAATGGGAACGGATGAATCAAATTATCAATATGAGAGTGGTAAGGCATAAGCCCCTTAGAAAGGCCTGAGCTACCTAATAACGGAAGAAATCCGGAGAATAAATTAAGAAGAGATTCAGGTTCATATCAAAAATGTCCTCATATTGAATGATTACCACAAACGTAATAGAAAGATTTTAAAATATATGTAAAGAAATATATTTTAAAAAGATAAAGTATTTATACATACTTTCAAATATAACATAAATAGTATGATGAGTTGTATTCGTGAAATAGGCCTGTTGTATTCGAGAATCTGAAAAGATTCGTTATATTTAGAAGAATGGTATAAAGAAATATCTGAAAAACAAGATAGACGGAACTACTTGTTAGAAACTTTTTATTATTCCACATAGATTGATATGAAAACTTTCAATGAATTCCGAAGGTAGACCATAAGAATTTATAAAAGAGGGACGAAAAAGATAGAAAAACATATTGAATATGTTTTATAAAATAATAAAAATTAAATATCGTTTCTAAGCAACAAAATATATTAATTTTCAAAATTTGGAAAGATTATATAAAAAATACTTAGAAAGGAAGCGTAAACTGAAGATAATTTAACTAATAAATGTCAATTTAGAAGTTAATAAAGAAAGGAATAAAAAATTGAATAACGCAGAACATTAGAGCAACCGTTATATCCATTAAGAAAATAGATATAGCGGTTGTTCATTTTTCGTGCTATACTGTGAGAAAAAATGAGGGAGACAAGAGAAAGACAGAGTAGCTATGAATGTTATCAATATAGAAGAAATGATTTTATTCGAGGATAAGGATATATTTGTATGCAGGAAACCGGCAGGGTTTCCAGTTCAGAGCAAAAGGCTTGGAAGCATGGATATGGAGAGTGCCTTGAAGACTTATAGAGTGAGAAAAGGTGAAAAACCTTATATTGGGGTGATACATCGTTTGGATCAGCCGGTGCAAGGGCTTTTGGTGTTTGCAAAAAATCAGGAGAGTGCTGGAAGTCTTAGTAAACAGATGCAGCAAGGAAAATTTGAGAAGCGGTATCTGGCATATGTAGAGGGATATCCAGAAGATGAAGAGGGGTGTTTAATAGATGAACTGGAGAAGGATACTAAAAATAATTGTTCCAGGGTGGTAGAAAGAAAAACGCCTGGAAGCAAGCAGGCAAAATTATTTTATAAAAAAATCAAAGAAACGGAAAAAGGAACACTTTTGGAGATTAAGCTGGAAACTGGAAGACATCATCAAATCAGAGTTCAGTTGGCTCATGCGGGAATGCCTATTTTTGGAGATGTGAAGTATCATTCCAATAGTAAAAATCAACAACAGTCACTTTCTTTATGTTCTTATAAATTATCTTTTTGTCATCCCAGGACAAAGAAAAAAATGGAATTCCAGACAGAGCCTGTTGGAAATTTTCCTATAGTATAAGAAAATTTTGTTTTACCATACTATGAGTAAGGAAAAAGTGGTGAAGTTTAAAACTTAAAGTATGGGGGAACAGAGGATGGATTGGAAAAAAGCAGGAATCATAGCGGGAACAGCAGTAGGAGTATTTTTGGGTGTAAAGTATATTCTTCCTGTGATGTTTCCGTTTTTTGTGGGCTTTTTACTGTCGGAAGCCGTTCATCCAGCTGCTTCCTATTTGGCAAACCGAAGTTTAAATAAAAAATTACATTTTTCGGAATGTGCTATAGGAAGTGTTTTGATTTTAATGTTTACGTTGTTGATTTTTGCAATTCTTTTTTGGGGAGCAGAGTTTTTAGCCGAAAAAGCAGGAGATTGTATTCAGTATATTCCGGCCTTACGGAAGGAAACAGAGGAGCTTATTGAACATTGCTGTCAAGGAGTAGAGCATATGGTGGGGATTCCAGCAGAGAAAAGCAGTGGCTATATTTATCAACAGTTGGAGACATTGTGTACTTATATGTGGAAGCAGGAGTCAGGTGTGGAAACAGCAATTCATTCTGTCTATACTTGCGTACTGGGAATCGGTATGGTGATGCTTTCTATTGTTTCTGCAATTTTGTTTTTACAAGAACGTGGGAAAATAAAGGCCTTTTTGGAGCAGAGGATTTTTTACAAAAAATTAATGGAAGTGGTAAAAGATTTTCGTAGAACAGTAAGAGAGTATTGGAAAGCGCAAGTGAAAATTATGGTTGTAGTCTGTCTGGTTTGTATTGTTGGTTTGGGTTTTTTGAGAGTGAAGCATTTTTTCGTTTTAGGATTGACCGTGGGAGTATTGGATGCATTTCCAGTATTAGGAACCGGACTTTTTTTTGTGCCAGTCGGGCTTTTCTTTTTACTTCAGGGAAAAGTTATGCTGGGAGTGGGATTTTTTCTTTTGTATCTTCTTACTGCCATTATTAGACAATTTATGGAGCCAAGACTTATTGGAAATCATGTAGGTGTATCACCGCTTTTGGTACTTCTTAGTGTATATTTAGGAATCGTTCTTTATGGAAGTTTTGGTTTTGTGCTTGGACCGTTTTCAGCTCTGCTCTTCTATGGAATTTATACCTGTATAGATGTGTTTGAGAGATAAGGAATATATGAAAACTTTATAAACACACTCAATGGGTCTGGACTAATGAAAGGTTTCGTGTATAATGGAAGCGTAGTTAAATTCTAGGATAAGAATGTGTAAAGGGCAGGTAAAGTGATGAAAAAAGCAATAATCGGGTTGATTTGCATTATGCTTGCCACTGGAGTGATAGTGGGATGCGGAAGCAAAAAGACAGAACCTGAGGAAAGCCAGAAGAATACAGCAGAGGAAAAGGACGGGAAAGAAAAAGAACAGGCTGAATCAGAAACAAAGGAAGAAACAGACAAAAAAGACCAAGATACGAATAAAGAGCCAGATAAAAATGAAAATAAGTCTTCAGGGGAAGAAGACAGTAAAACAGAGGAAAATATGAGTGAAGATCTGACTATGAAGGTTTTAAAAGACCAGGCAGGTACTCATGATTATACAGCTCTGGAAGAGCTAACTCCAGAGCCTGGAAGTCGTATTGCAGTTGTGGTGAAGAATACGAAAACGGGATTCTGGAAGAATGTAAAAAAAGGCATGGATGCTGCAGTAAAAGATTTAAATGAGAAGATGGGTTACAAGGGAGAGGATAAAATTAAGCTTTCTTTTGAGGGACCTGGAAATGAGACTGATGTGGAGAGCCAGATTAATATTATTGATGCTGTGCTTTCAGAGAATCCTTCCATTTTGTGCCTAGCTGCTATTGATATGGAATCTTGTCAGCCCCAGGTAGAGGAGGCTACTCTAAATGGTATTCCGGTTGTCGTATTGGATTCTGGTGTAGAAAGTGAGCTGGTAAATGCAGTTTGTGCTACAGATAATTATGCGGCAGGTACGGATGCGGCCAGGAAGATGGCAGAGGCTCTTGGAGAGAAAGGGCAGGTAGCCATTATGGCTCACGTAGAATCTTCAGAGAGCAGTCAGAAAAGAGTTTCAGGTTTTACAGAGGAGATGAAAAAAAATCATCCAGAAATAGAAATAGTAAATATTTCTTATGAAAATGAAGATACCAGTATGTCTGAACTGGCAGAAGCTGTGTTAAAACTGTATCCTGAGGTTAAGGGTTATTACTGTACCAATGAGATAGCAGTGAATCAAGTGTTGGATGTTGTAAATGCTTCTAATAAGGAAATTAAGGTCATTGGATTTGATTCAGGAGAAAAGCAGATAAAAGCAGTGAAGGACGGCACGGAATTGGGGATGTTTGCGCAGAATCCTTATGGTATGGGGTATGCGACCATTGTGGCTGGCGTAAGGGCAGATCAGGGATTAGAAAATGATGGATTTATCAATACAGGCTATCAGTGGATTGATGGCACTACCATCGAATTGCCAGAATACAAAAACTATCTGTATAAGTAGAGAACATGAGAATTTGGCAGAATTAATATAGAATCAAGAGAGAGATTGTACAAATAGTATAGAATCTCTCTTTTTTTGTTTAGAAAAAATAGGTTGATACATAATAATATAGAAAAAAATATAAAATACTGTTAAGAAATTGACAAAATGTATAATCCATAGTAATATCAGTTTATGTGAAGGTGGTGATACTTTGGTAGAAAAAACAATCAAAGAAATCCGGGAAACAGAGCAGAAGGCAGAAGAAATGATTTCTAATGCGAAGATGCAAAGTACGCAGATTCTGGAAAACGCGAAGCAGGAGGCTGTAACACTGAAATCCGGGATGATTGGGGAAGCGCAGGAAAAGGCAGAAAAGACTAGAAGTGCTGCGCAGCGTGCTGGCGAGGAGAGGCTGGGAGCAGCTCTTAAGGCAGCGGATAAGGAGATTGCAGAATTAAGACAAATTGCAAAATCCAAAGAAGAGGAAGCAGTTCAACGCATTATTCAGAATTTGATATAATGCCAGAAAGAAGATTATGAACTGCAGAAAGAGAAAATAAGTAATAAAGGAGGGATGTGAATATGGCAGTATTGCAGATGCAAAAAGTCAGTATCTGCGCACTGAAAAAGGATAGGAAAGCGATTCTGGAGAAAATACAGGCTATGGGTGTTATGGAAATTTCTAAGATGCTGGAAGATGAAACCGGACTTGAGAAAATGGACACTCAGGATGCAAGAGCGAGATTTGAAAGAAATGCAGCTTCTGCAGACGGGGCATTAGAAATCCTTCAGGAATATGTTCCGGAGAAAACCTCCATGCTGTCCAGTTTAGAAGGCAAAAAGTTGGTAGAGAGAGAAAATTTCCAACAGGCAGCGGACAGAAAAGATGAGATTATGAGTGTTGTATCTGGAATCCACAGTAATCAGAAAAAGATTGCTGAATATCGGGCAAGCATCCAGAAATTGGAGAATCAGATAGAAGCTCTTATGCCTTGGATGAGTTTGGATGTATCCATGGCCTTTAGGGGAACGAAATCTTCGGTTCTTCTGGTAGGAACAATTCCAGGGGTTATGACCTTAGAAGAAATCTATGGACTGATTCTGGAACACGCACCAGAGGTTTCTGGGGCAGACGTTACAATCCTGTCTTCTGAAAGAGATGCTGTTTATCTTGCAGTAGTCTGCCTTAGGAAGGATGCTGTAATGGTAGAGGAAGCCCTAAGACAGGGTGGTTTTGCGAAACCATCTCAGATTATTGCACAAGTACCTGTAAAAGAAGTTGAGAATCTGAAAAAACAGATTCAGAAACTGCAGGAGGAAATTGGAATTTGCCAGGATAACATTAAAAAATCTGCCTCACGGAGAATGGATATCAGACTTGCAGCTGATTATTTCCGAGCAAGAGCAGAAAAATATAATGTGTTAGGTCAGATTCCACAGTCGCAGAAAACATTTTTGATTACTGGTTATGTGCCACAGAAGGCGTTGCCTGCCCTTGAAAAAGCGTTGAATGACAGTTTTGTATTAAGCTTTGAAAGTGAAGAGGTGCCTCAAGAGGAAGAAATGCCGGTGCTTTTAAGCAACAATGGTTTTTCAGAATCTGTGGAGGGAGTTTTGGAATCCTATGGTCTTCCGAAAAAAGGAGAAGTGGATCCAACAACTGTGATGTCCTTCTTCTATGTTTTCTTATTCGGACTGATGCTGTCAGATGCAGCATATGGTTTGATTATGTTCCTTGGATGCTTTATTGTGCTGAAAAAATTCCCACGCATGGAGGCATCTTTGAAAAAAGCAATTAAGATGTTTATGTATTGTGGTATTTCCACATTAGTATGGGGTGTATTGTTTGGAGGCTATTTCGGAGACGCTATTGACGTAGTTGCCAGAACTTTCTTCCATGTAGAGGTGCCGGAAGGTGGTCTAGTGAAAGCGTTGTGGTTTGTTCCTTTAAATGACCCTATGCGTATGTTGATGTATTCCATGGGATTTGGTCTGATTCACCTATTTACAGGTCTTGGGATGAAAGGATACATGCTGTTGAAACAGAAAAAAGTCGTTGACTTTTTCTGTGATGTGGTATTGTGGTATGTATTCCTCATTGGATTGTTGCTGATGCTGCTTCCAAGTAGTATTTTTGCATCCATTGCCCAGGTAGATCCAAGCATTTTCCCACCGTTTGTGGGAGCTTCTGGAAAGGTACTGACTATTGTGGGTGCATTGGGACTGTTATTTATGTCAGGTCGGGCGAATAAGAACTTTGGACTGCGTCTGGCTCTTGGAGCTTATGACCTTTATAATGTAACAGGATGGCTTAGTGATGTATTATCCTATTCCCGTCTTCTGGCTCTTGGGCTAGCTACCGGTGTTATTGCATCTGTTATTAACCAGATGGGAAGCATGGTAGGGGACGGAATTTTTGGTGCCATTGTCTTTATTGTAGTCTTTATTATTGGACATACACTGAATATGGCCATTAATATATTAGGCGCATATGTTCATACAAACCGTTTGCAGTTTGTAGAATTTTTCGGTAAGTTTTATGAGGGCGGCGGAAAGCCTTTTAATCCGTTTAAATTAAACACAAAGTATGTAGATGTTAAGGAGGAAACAAATTTATGAGTGGAAACGTTTATGCATTATTAGGTGCAGCATTAGCAGTTATTTTAGCAGGTATGGGTTCTGCTATTGGTGTTGGTATTGCAGGTCAGGCTGCTTCTGGAGTTGTTACAGAAGATCCAAGCAAATTCGCAAAAGTTTTGATTATGCAGCTGCTTCCTGGTACACAGGGTATTTATGGTCTGTTAGTTGGATTTATCACATTGTCTAAAATTGGTCTGTTAGGAGGCGGATTATTGGATCTGTCAAAGGCTGATGGTCTTCTTGTATTATGTGCATGCCTTCCAATCGGTATTGTAGGTTTGATTTCTGCTTATTATCAGGGAAAAACTTCTGCAGCTGCTATTGGTATCGTAGCAAAAAAACCAGAACAGTTTGGTAAAGCAATGCTTTTCCCTGCTATGGTTGAGACCTATGCAATCCTTGCTCTGTTAGTTTCTATTTTGGCTGTTACAAACCTTCCATTCTAATTTAAATATTTAGAAGTGAAGTCGAGCTGACGAAATTTAGAAAAGGAGAGCAAGAGAATGACTGGATTAGAAAAAATGAAAAGCCAGATTCTTGAAGATGCAGAAACTTCTGTAAGAGAACTTTTAGCAGAAGCTAATAAGCAGGCAGATGCTGTATTAGCTTCTGCGAAAGAAGAAGCAGAAAATGAATGCAGACAAATCTCCCGGAAATTGGAAGCAGAGGTAAAGGCAATTGAGGAGCGTGCTGCTTCTTCCTGCGATTTGCAGAGAAGAAAAGCCCTTCTTGCGGCGAAACAGGAAATGATTTCAGAGGTTCTTAACACTGCATATGAATCTATGATTCATGCAGCAGATGCAGAATATTTTGAAATGCTCCGGAAAATGCTGCACAAGTTTGTGCTGGCTCAGGATGGGGAAATCTGTTTTTCTGAAGCTGATTTGAAGAGGTTTCCAAAGGGATTTGAAGAGGAGATTCAGGCAATTGCAAAAGAAAAAGGCGGCGTATTGAAGCTGTCTAGGGAAAGCAGGAAAGTATGCGGCGGCTTTGTCCTGATATATGGGGGAATTGAGGAAAATTGTACTTTTGAGGCAATGTTCAATTCCAAACGAGATGAACTGTTGGATAAGGTTCACAGTTTCTTATTTTTATAAGTATAACCGCAAAAAGGAGGAATGGACTTGTCTAGTACGAAATATACCTATGCGGTTGCACGAATCCGAGCGTTGGAGACAGCGTTGTTTACTTCTTCCGTTATTGAACAGCTTTTGGCATGCAGCACTGAGAAGCAGTGTTTGCAGCTTTTGCAGGAAAAGGGCTGGGGTGATACAGATACACCGGTAAATGCAGAGGCAATCTTGGATAGAGAACAGGAAAAAACCTGGGAAACTATCCGAGATATGAAGGTAGATATGTCAGTGTTTGATGTGTTTTCCTATCCGAACTTGTTCCATAATCTCAAAGCAGCCATTAAGGATGCATGTACTTCTAAAGATGGAAGAACCATGAAAATCTATTATGAAGATACCGTGATTCCACCGGAAGAAATGCTGGACATTATTAGAAGTAAGGATTTTTCCAGACTTCCAGAGTATATGTCGGCGGCTGCTAAGGAAGCTTATGAAACCCTGCTCCATACAGGTGATGGACAGTTATGTGATGTAATCGTGGACAAAGCAGCGCTTGAGGCTGTTTATCAGGCTGGAGAGAGGGCAAAGGATCGCATTATAAAAGAATATGCAGAATCTATGGTGGCAATTGCAGATATTAAAATTGCTGTGCGTTCACAGAAAACTGCGAAAACCATAGAATTTATGAAGCGGGCAATGGTACCCTGTAAATCGCTGAGTATTGACAGGCTTGCAAAAGCAGCTGTTCAAGGAATGGGAGCTATTGTGGAATACCTGGAAAGTACGGTATATGCCAATGGAGCAGCAGCTATTGTTGAATCTCCTTCTGCATTTGAACGCTGGTGTGATAACCGTATCATTCATACTATGCAGCCTCAGAAATATGAAACTTTTTCTGTTGGGCCGTTAGTGGCTTATTTGCTGGCAAGAGAGAATGAGATTAAAACAGTGCGGATCATTCTTTCAGGAAAACAAAACGGTTTTTCGGAAGAGGCAATTCGAGAAAGGGTAAGGGAAATGTATGTATAAGATTGCAGTGATAGGTGATTATGATAGTATTTACGGATTTGCCGCACTGGGTCTTGATATTTTCCCGGCAGTGGATCGTAAAGAAATAGAAGCAAAACTCACAGCTCTGGCTGATCATGGATATGGAATTATCTATATTACAGAAGCGGCAGCAGCAGAGTGTGGACAGCTGATAGAAAAACTTCAGGAAAGAATTCTGCCAGCGATTATCCAGATTCCTGGTGTATCCGGAAATACTGGAAATGGAGTGCAGGGTGTGAAAAACTCTGTAGAACAGGCAGTAGGTTCTGATATTCTGTTCAGTAATAATTAGAAAGCAGGTGATTCGTTCCAATGAGCAAAGGTACGATTAAAAAAGTAGCAGGTCCTCTGGTTATTGCAGAGGGCATGCGTGATGCCAATATGTTCGACGTGGTTCGTGTTAGTAACCAGCGACTGATTGGTGAAATCATCGAAATGCATGGAGACGAGGCTTCCATTCAGGTATATGAGGAAACTTCAGGACTTGGACCGGGTGAGCCCGTAGAATCTACAGAAGCGCCACTTTCTGTAGAATTAGGACCAGGTCTTATTACCAGTATTTATGATGGTATTCAGCGTCCTCTGGACGATATTATGAAAATTTCAGGAACTAACTTAAAACGTGGTGTTGAGGTTCCTTCCCTAAAGAGAAATTTAAAATGGAACTTTGTTCCTGCTGTGAAAGCAGGGGATGAAGTAGAGGCTGGAGACATTCTTGGTACTGTGCAGGAAACGATTGTGGTGAATCATAAAATTATGGTTCCCTATGGTGTCAAAGGTACAGTAAAGGAAATTAAAGCCGGTGAGTTTACAGTAGAAGAAGTTGTAGCAGTGATTACTACAGATGCAGGTGACAAAGAACTTACCATGATGCAGAAATGGCCGGTTCGTAAAGGTCGTCCTTATCTGAAAAAATTGCCGCCAGAAATGCCTTTGGTAACAGGACAGCGTGTAGTTGATACCTTCTTCCCTATTGCAAAGGGTGGTGTTGCAGCTGTTCCGGGACCATTCGGAAGTGGTAAAACCGTTATCCAGCATCAGTTGGCTAAATGGGCAGAAGCAGATATTGTGGTTTACATTGGATGTGGTGAACGTGGAAATGAAATGACAGACGTTTTGAATGAGTTCCCAGAATTAAAGGACCCTAAGACAGGACAGTCTTTGATGGAGAGAACGGTACTCATTGCCAATACTTCTGATATGCCGGTTGCAGCCCGTGAGGCATCTATTTATACAGGTATTACCATTGCTGAATATTTCCGTGATATGGGCTATTCTGTAGCGCTTATGGCAGATTCCACTTCTCGTTGGGCTGAGGCACTCCGTGAGATGTCTGGACGTTTGGAAGAGATGCCTGGTGAGGAAGGTTATCCTGCATACCTGGGTTCCCGTTTGGCACAGTTTTATGAAAGAGCCGGACATGTGGTTTCTCTTGGTAAGGATAAGAGAGAAGGCGCGCTTTCTGTTATTGGTGCGGTATCTCCTCCAGGTGGTGATATTTCTGAACCAGTATCTCAGGCAACCCTCCGTATTGTAAAGGTATTCTGGGGATTGGATTCTTCTCTGGCTTATAAGAGACATTTTCCGGCGATTAACTGGCTTACCAGTTATTCTCTGTATTTGGACAATATGGAAAAATGGTTTAATGAAACCGTTGCTCCAGACTGGATGGCAGAACGTCAGAAGATGATGAGCCTTCTTCAGGATGAAGCAGAACTGGAAGAAATCGTTAAGATGGTAGGTATGGATGCCCTGTCAGCAGGAGACCGTCTGAAAATGGAAGCTGCCCGTTCTATTCGTGAGGACTTCTTGCATCAGAACTCTTTCCATGAAGTAGATACCTATAGTTCTCTGAAGAAACAGTATATGCTTATGAAACTGGTTATTGCATATTATGAGCATGGCAAAGAGGCGTTGGAAAAGGGTGCATCTATTCAGAGCCTTGTAAATCTGGAAGTTCGTGAAAAAATCGGACGTTTTAAATATGTATTGGAAGAAAATCTGGATAAAGAGTACAAAGCTGTTTTAGGCCAGCTTGCAAAAGAAATTTCCAATGTATTAGGGAAGGAGGACTTCTAATGCCAAAGGAGTATAGAACCATACAGGAAGTTGCCGGCCCTCTTATGCTGGTGCGTGGCGTTGAAAATGTTCATTATGATGAGTTAGGTGAGATTGAACTGGCAAGCGGTGAAACACGCCGCTGCAAAGTTCTGGAGATTAACGGAAGCGATGCTTTGGTACAGCTTTTTGAAAGTTCTACAGGTATTAACCTGTCTGACAGTAAAGTACGTTTCCTCGGACGAAGCATGGAGCTTGGTGTATCTGAGGATATGCTTGGCCGTGTATTCGATGGTATGGGTCGTCCTATTGATGATGGTCCAGAGATTTTGCCGGAAGAGAGAAGAGATATTAACGGTCTTCCTATGAATCCGGCAGCAAGAAGTTATCCGGAGGAGTTTATCCAGACAGGTGTTTCTGCCATTGACGGTTTGAATACTTTGGTTCGTGGACAGAAGCTGCCAATTTTCTCCGCTTCTGGTTTGCCACATGCGAACTTAGCTGCTCAGATTGCAAGACAGGCAAAGGTACGTGGTTCAGGAGAAAACTTTGCCGTTGTATTCGCAGCTTTAGGTATTACTTTTGAGGAGGCAAACTTCTTTACAGAAAGTTTTAAAGAGACAGGTGCTATTGACAGAACAGTTCTGTTCATTAACTTGGCAAATGACCCTGCTGTAGAGCGTATTGCAACACCAAAGATGGCTCTTACAGCTGCTGAGTATTTAGCATTTGAAAAAGATATGCACGTATTGGTTATTCTTACAGATATCACCAACTATGCAGATGCTCTTCGTGAGATTTCTGCAGCGCGTAAGGAAGTACCTGGTCGTCGTGGTTATCCAGGTTACATGTATACAGACTTGGCAACCATGTATGAAAGAGCTGGACGTCAGAAGGGCAAGAAGGGAAGTATTACCATGATTCCGATTCTGACTATGCCAGAAGATGATAAAACTCATCCAATTCCTGACTTGACAGGCTATATCACAGAGGGACAGATTATTCTGAACCGTGAGTTATACCGTAAAGGTGTAACACCGCCTATTGACGTATTGCCATCCCTTTCTCGTCTGAAGGATAAAGGTATTGGAGAAGGAAAGACACGTGCAGACCACTCAAATACCATGAATCAGCTGTTTGCAGCCTATGCCCGTGGTAAAGAGGCAAAAGAATTGATGGTTATTTTAGGTGAGGCAGCGCTTTCTGATATTGACCTTATTTATGCGAAATTTGCAGATGCCTTTGAGCAGGAATATGTATCACAGGGTTATAATACGAACCGTGATATTGAGGAAACCCTCCGTATTGGTTGGAAACTTCTGTCTATTCTGCCAAGGAGTGAGCTGAAACGTATTGATGATAAGTTCTTAGATGAGTATTATGGAAAATACTAAGAAAGAGGTGATAACTTGGCATCTACTCAGGTAACACCTACCAGAATGGAGCTGACCCGTTTAAAGAAAAAGTTGGTGACTGCTGTAAAGGGGCACAAACTTTTGAAGGATAAACGTGATGAATTAATGCGTCAGTTTTTAGATCTGGTTCGGGAAAATATGGCCCTTCGCCAGAAAGTAGAGGCAGGAATTTTATCAGCCAATAAGAACTTTGTCATTGCAAGAGCAGGTATGTCAGAACAGATTTTAAATACAGCCCTTATGGCTCCCAAGCAGGAAGTATTCCTGGAAGCAGATAAGAGAAATGTTATGAGCGTGGATATTCCGGTTTTTAAAACCAGTACAAGAACCGCAGATGCCAATGACATTTATTCTTATGGTTTTGCCTTTACTTCCGGGGATTTGGATGGCGCTGTGAAATCCCTGGCGGATATTCTGCCGGATATGCTGAAACTTGCAGAGGTGGAGAAATCCTGTCAGCTCATGGCTTCTGAGATTGAGAAGACCAGGCGAAGAGTAAATGCTCTGGAACACGTTATTATTCCGGAGACTAGACAGAATATTAAATATATTACCATGAAGTTAGACGAAAATGAGAGAAGTACCCAGATTCGTCTGATGAAAGTGAAAGACATGATGCTGGAAGAAGCGCATCATTATAAAGAGAAAGAACCTGTTGTGAAATAGGCGGCAGGAAAGATTATAAAAACATCCATTTGAGAAATTTTAACTTCCCAGGTGGATGTTTTTCGTTTGCAGAGAATTACATTGAAAAGCCCACAGGCGTCTGATAATATAAAAGAAAAAGAAAAGCGAGAGGGATAAACAATGGAGAGGAGACAAGCAAGAACCATGAGGATTTACTCAGAGAGAGTGTGGAAAAAAGTGTTCCTGACAGTGAGTATTCCTGTGACGTTATGTGTACTTCTTTATTTAATAGGAATAGACTGGGGATTTTGGGAGGTCACACCGATTTGGCTTTTGATGCTTGCAGGTATGGTATTTATGCATAAAAAGGGAATTGGATGGATACTGGATCACTATCTGTGGACTTTTGAATGGGATGGAATCGGGAAAAAGAAATGGGGACGCACGAAGAAATATTCTTATCAGGAATTAATTCAGGAACTGCGGGAAAAACCAGTGAAAGTTACGCCATATGCTTATATTGTTCCTATGAAGGATGCTCCTGTTAAATTTTATTATGATTTGGATATTACCCGTCAGAGACATCTTCTGAACAGCTACCGGTATCTGAAAAAACAGATTGAGGACGAAATTCCTAATTTGCCGGATATGAGCAAGATTATCATAGAAGAAATGGATCAGAGAGAATACTACCGAAAGAAAAGAAGAAATTATGGAATTGCAGCCCTGGGAGTTACGTTGTTTATTCCCCTGGTTCTGGATGCAGCTTCTATTATCATGGGGATCTTTGTCATAGTCATACAGTATATGGCTCTGTGGAATATTTTTAAAGCTGTCTATTTTGGAAAAAAGGCAGAGATAAAGATAGAGAAGCGGTTCGCAAAAGACACAGAGATTAAGCTGCATATCAGAAAAGTCAGCTATTTGTACCTGATTGTGGTGGCTGTGTTGATGGTAGGACTAAATATATTCTGGATTTGGTTCTGAAAGGAGACAAGATGATTCGAGAAAAAATATTTGAGTGGAAAAACTGGAAAGAGATGATACATACTACCTGGAATCCCAAAGATCCGGGTGTTATACGGATTCATATGATTCCGCCTAAGTTCCGACTCTTTCATTTTATTCCGTCTGTGGTGATTTTAAATGGAAATCAGATTTTGCCATTAAATGAATCTTGGGCCATTCTTCTCACTGTTTTTATTAAGGAACTAAATCAATGGGGAGACGGGGAAATGACCCATGAGCAGGGAAGAGAAATTTTGGAAAATACTGCGATCAAAATGCGGAAAATATTTCCTAATGTATCTCCCGAAAAGTTTGAGGAGGATTTGGAACTGATTGCAGAAGTTTTTGAAGATATTGCCAGAGGGCGGGAACCCAAGGTAGAGATTGGACAGATGAGCATTGGGGATTATGCGCCTTATATGACAGCACCCCATAGAATGGATTTAATGGTAAGCGCTATGGAGAAAAATGGAAGATGGAACTGTAACCAGCGCTGTATTCATTGCTATGCAGCAGGACAGACATACTCAAACGTACAGGAACTTGGAACAGCAGATTGGAAAAAAGTGATTGAAAAATGTAGAAAAGCCAGAATTCCCCAGCTTACTTTTACAGGGGGAGAGCCGACTATGCGGGAAGATCTTTTTGAACTTTTAAAAGAGGCCAGATGGTTCATCACACGCCTGAATACCAATGGAATAAAGCTGACAAGGGAATATTGTGAGAAACTAAGAGAGGCGGAGCTTGATAATGTACAGATTACTTTTTATTCATGGGATGAAAGAATCCATAACAAACTGACAGGTGCAGCACAGTATAATCAAACAGTAAATGGAATAAAAAATGCTCTGAAAGCAGGACTTTCTGTGAATGTGAATACACCTCTGTGTACCTGGAACGCGGACTATGTGGAAACTGTGAAGTTTTTGAAAAGTCTTGGCGTAACGTATGTGACATGTTCCGGTCTGATTCCTACTGGAAATGCTGTGACAGATAATTCTCAAAATACCAGGTTAGAAAGGGAAGAAATCCGTCAGGTAGTAGCAGATGCTGCAGCATACTGCTGGGAACATGGAATGGAGCTTAGTTTTACATCACCGGGGTGGATAGATGAGAAGGACTTGCGTGAAATGGGATTGGAAGTTCCTTCCTGTGGGGCAGCGCTTAGTAATATGGCAGTGGCACCGGATGGTACCGTGGTTGCCTGCCAGAGTTGTCTGGATAGGGAGAGTTTTGGCAATATGCTCACTACGGAGTGGAAGAATGTATGGGAACATTCTGTTTGCAGGGAATATAGAGCGTTTTCCGTGCAGATGAAACAGGAGTGCCCTCTGGGGAAGGAGGAAAAACATGGGTAGGTCATTGTTAAAAAAACTGCTTCTTTTGTGTGTTTTCTTTTTCATGATGCCATTGAGAGTGCATGCAAAGCCTTTGGATGAGATTCAGGATGAAAAAATATATATTGAGACTAGGGAGGATGGTTCCCTGGATATCCGGTATCATATAAAATGGAAAGTGCTGGACAGTACCAGTGAGGGACCACTAAACTGGGTAAAAATTGGAATCCCAAATGTCTATGTAGAAGATATGCGGGCCCTAAGTGATAGCATCGAGAAGATTAGCTATTATGGCTCCGGAGGCGAGTATGTGAGGCTGGACTTGGATAGAGACTACGAGGAAGGGGAAGTAGTAGAAATGGATTTTTCCATTCATCAGCATAGAATGTACCAGGAAGAGGACGGGAATTATGTTTATGAATTTACTCCTGGGTGGTTTGATGAGATGGAGATTCGGAATCTTACTATTTTTTGGGAGCAGGATGAAGGTGTTGAATCGGATATGAGACTTTCTGAAGCAGAAGGGAAATATGTTTCTGCCTATAAAAATATCGGGGAAAGTGAACAGGTTACAGTGACAATGAAATATCCCACGAAACGGTATGAATTTCATGATACCTACGATACAAGAGCAGATGGAAGGCAGCTAGGAATGGTGAAGGCTGTAATGACATTTGGCGGAATTCTTGGGCCTTTCGTTTTTGTTCCTGGCATGATATTTATGCGAGATAAACGAAAATGGAAGGATGATTATGAGAAGAATCGCGGCTTTGGTATGCTTTATTTGGGAAATCGGGGCGGCCATCATACAGGAGGCGGAGGATGTGCTTGCGCTTGTGCATGTGCCTGCGCCGGAGGCGGAAGAGCAGGGTGCTCCAGAAAAGATTTTTACAGTGCAGTGATAAGGGGAACAAGGAAGTCCTGATAAGCATAATAGCAGAAATCAAAGATATATCAAAAATTAAAATTTACGAAATCGGAAAGGGAGACATTGCACGCTTGCATAAATAGTGTTCATGTGTTATAGTGAAAATGTAAAAAAGAACAACCGCCCACAAGGGGTTGACCAATAAAGGATAGCATAGAAATACCACCTCTTCACTTGCCAAAGTTTTCGGGGTGGTTTTTCTATGCTCTAAAACATTATCTGATAAACGTAAAAACGAATGTCAGCAATGTGAGGATAAACATACCGAAAGCCATTAAGTCTTTGAAGTCAAAATGTTTCTTATCCATCAGCATCACCCCCATTCTATGTAAATAAAATAGAGGTCATCCACCCTGCAACACGGTTGTTCTAATAGGAGCATATCATATTTATCTTGCAACTTCAACTGAAAACAGTGTTTTGATTTACATAAAATAAAAAATACATTTATTTATGGGCTTGTTTATATTTAGAATATTTGTATGCTTTATTCCAGCTTCTGTGTTATAGTAAATATATAGTGTATTGTACGAGTATATAATGTAGGAGGTAGCAATATGGGGAATCATGAAGTGACAACGCCACAGATGTTATTAAAAGAAGATGGTAGTTTGCGTGAGCCTGGATGGTCTAAGAGTCTTGTGCAGCAGTATGAGCGGAGTATGATTAAGGCACCTAAATTCCGTATTAAAGAATGGGATTATTATTTGGTTTTAAATGAAGATTTTGCAGGGGCTTTTACTCTATCAGATGATGGTTATATTGGATTGCAGTCAGTTTCTCTTCTGAATTTTAAAGAAGGATGGGAGCATACTGAAACTATTTTAAATCCATTTCCAATGGGAAAATTTAAGCTTCCAAATACTTCACAGGAAGGGGATATTATTTACAAAGACAAGCGGTTGCATATGGCTTTTCAGATTCGGAATGGCAAGAGAAGAATCCGCTGTCATTTCAAGAATTTTTATCAGGGAAAGACATTTTCCTGTGATATCTGGTTGGAACAGCCTGATATGGATACCATGGTAATTGCTACTCCATTCAAAGAGAAAAAGACAGCTTTTTATTATAATCAGAAGATGAATTGTATGCCAGCTTATGGACAAATGAAATTTGATGGTAAAACTTATACCTTCTCAAAGGAGAAAGACTTTGGAACCTTGGACTGGGGAAGGGGCGTGTGGACTTATGATAACTGTTGGTATTGGGGTTCTGGAAACACAAGAATAGACGGAGTTCCCTTTGGATTTAATATCGGATATGGATTTGGAGATACTTCTGAGGCCACAGAAAATATGCTTTTTTATGATGGAAAGGCTCACAAATTAGACCAGGTGACCTTTCATATTCCAGAGGATAGTTATCTGAAACCATGGAAATTTACTTCCAATGACGGAAGATTTGAAATGGATTTCCAGCCTGTGCTTGACAGGGCAGCCAGGACCTCGGCACTGATTATTGAAACAGATCAGCATCAGGTTTTTGGAAAAATGAGTGGGAAAGCAGTGCTGGATGATGGAAGAGAGATTATTGTGAAAGATATGATGTGCTTTGCAGAGAAGGTGCATAATCGGTATTAGGGAGAATTTATTATGAGTATGAAAAATCAATATCCAAGACCTCAGTTTGTAAGGTCACAGTGGGAAAATCTAAATGGCTCCTGGGAGTTTGCTTTTGATGATGCGAACAGAGGAATTTTAGAAAAATGGTATGAGCCAGGGAAACATTTGGACAGGGAAATCCAGGTTCCTTTTGTCTATCAGTGTGAACTTAGTGGAATCAATGACCAGGCACCTCATGATATTGTCTGGTATAAAAAACGTTTTTCTGTGGAAAAACAGGAAGAAGGAAAGGAACTTCTCCTTCACTTTGAAGCAGTGGATTATGAAGCTGTGGTGTATGTAAATGGCCAGCAGGCTGGAAAGCATACAGGAGGCTACACACCTTTTGCTGTAAATGTGACCCCTTATCTGGTACAGGGAGAACAGGAAGTCACAGTTCGGGTGTATGATTCCCATACGGATGAACTGCTTCCACGAGGAAAGCAGTTCTGGGATGGGGAATCCAGAAGCATTTGGTACACCAACAGCACAGGTATCTGGCAGAGTGTATGGTTGGAGTGGGTGCCTGAAAAGCGTCTGGAAAATGTGCGATTTACTTCTTTGTATGACCAGGGAAAGGTTCAGATGCAGTGTGAGGGTGCTGGTATCCGTGAAGGGGATTCTTTATACTATCGGATCCGGTTAAAAGAGAAGGTGCTTGCAGAAGGAACCCAGGTGTGGCATCGGGAGACCTTGGATTTTTCTGTGGACGTTATCAATGGAAGAATTTTTAATACGAATTATCATGAGCCTGGGATTTCCTGGACACCGGAAAATCCGGTTTTGCTGGAGGTAGAACTGGAAGTGCGAAAAAGTGACGGACAATGCACAGATAGAGTGCGGTCTTATTTTGGCTTCCGGAAGGTGCATACAGAACATGGAATGGTGTATCTGAACAACCGCCCATATTACCAGAAACTGGTGCTTGACCAGGGATATTGGCCCCAGGGACTTTTGACAGCACCGGATGATGAAGCATTAATAAAGGACATTGAACTTGCTAAGGCTATGGGCTTCAATGGATGCAGAAAGCACCAGAAGGTGGAGGAAGCCAGATTCCTGTATTGGGCAGATAAGCTGGGATTTTTGGTATGGGGAGAATGTGCAGCTCCTACCATGTATGATCGAAAGTCTGTGAACCGTACTTTGAAAGACTGGTCTGAGATTGTGGAGAGAGATTATAATCATCCGTGTATTGTAACCTGGGTTCCTATAAATGAAAGCTGGGGTGTTCCAGATATTCAAAGAAACCAGATGCAGCAGAATTTTTCTGAAACCATGTATCATTATTTACATGCGGTAGATGATACACGCCTTGTAATCTCTAATGATGGTTGGAACATGACCGTAACGGATATTTGTGCAATCCATAATTACAGTCATGGGCAAAAAGAAGAAACAGAGAAATACGAAGAATATAAAGAAATGCTGTCCACAAAGGAAAGTCTCGTTGGACAACCACCTACTTGCTGGGATATTTATGCAAAAGGCTATAGTCATCAGGGTGCTCCCATTCTGCTTACGGAGTTTGGCGGAATTGGTTTTGAGGTAGCCGAACAAAAAGGCTGGGGATATTCTTCTGTAAATTCTGCAGAGGAATTTTTAGAAGATTACGGAAGAATCATGGATGCAGTGTATGCTTCCAAAGGTCTGTGGGGGTATTGTTATACGCAATTGACGGATGTGGAGCAGGAAATCAATGGGCTGGTGACTTATGACAGAAAGCCAAAATGCGATTTGGCAGAAATAAAGAAAATAAATGATAAATATCATAGGAACAGGATTGGATAAGAACTAGTGAAATAAGACGGAAGTACGCTGCACTTAAAGGTACGGACTTCCGTCTATTTTTGTTTTTAAATTTTTCGAAATAAGAATTGAAGATAGATAGGCAGAGTCGATAGATTTTAAGAAAAAGAATATAAAAGAGAAAGAAATTCTGTAAAAACAAGTAGCATTACAACCATACAAGTGTGTATAATGATAAATAGACAAATACGCAAAAACATGTAAAATCAAGGAGGGTATCTACATGAGTTTAGAAGCAAATAAAAGTACGGTAGTAAACGGAAAGGCAGTG
>CAJKMA010000050.1 GCA_905200905.1 uncultured Bacillota bacterium | reverse complement strand
AGCAGGAAACGACCTTCCTACAATCGTTTACAATGTAAACCATGAAACATTAACAGAAAATGATAACATCATTTCTGCTGCTTCCTGTACAACAAACTGCTTAGCTCCTATGGCGAAAGCATTAAATGACTTAGCTGAAATCCAGTCTGGTATCATGTGCACAATCCACGCTTACACAGGTGATCAGATGACACTTGACGGACCTCAGAGAAAAGGTGATTTAAGAAGATCCCGTGCAGCAGCAGTGAACATTGTTCCAAACAGCACAGGTGCTGCAAAAGCTATCGGATTAGTTATTCCAGAATTAAACGGAAAATTAATCGGAGCTGCTCAGCGTGTTCCTACACCTACAGGTTCTACAACTATCTTAACAGCAGTTGTAAAAGGTAACGTTACAAAAGAACAGATCAATGATGCTATGAAAGCAGCAGCTACAGAATCTTTCGGATACAACACAGATGAAATCGTATCCAGCGATATCGTTGGTATGAGATATGGTTCTCTGTTCGATGCTACACAGACAATGGTTCTTCCATTAGACAACGGCACAACAGAAGTTCAGGTTGTATCATGGTATGATAACGAAAACTCTTACACAAGCCAGATGGTTAGAACAATCAAATACTTCGGAAAATTATTAAACAAATAATTTACAGGTATTTATAAGGCTCATAAAGGGGTCCGGTCTATTGTGGACCGGACCCCTTTCGTTTGTTTATGGGCAAATAACTGCAAAAAAATATAAAGGAGGCATTTTCCAATGCTCAATAAAAAATCAGTTGACGATATCAACGTAAAAGGAAAAAAAGTCCTGGTTCGCTGTGACTTCAATGTACCATTACAGGAAGGAAAAATTACAGATGAGAACCGTCTTGTTGCAGCACTTCCAACAATCAAAAAATTAATTGCTGATGGCGGAAAAGTAATTCTTTGTTCTCATCTTGGCAAACCAAAGGGAGAACCAAAACCGGAGTTATCTCTTGCACCGGTAGCTGTCCGTCTGTCTGAACTGTTAGGACAGGAAGTAAAATTTGCAGCAGATCCTGAAGTTGTCGGACCAAATGCAAAAGCAGCTGTAGAAGCAATGAATGACGGCGAAGTTGTTTTATTGGAAAACACACGTTACAGAGCAGAAGAAACTAAGAATGGGGAAGCTTTCTCCAAAGAACTTGCATCTCTTTGCGATGTATTTGTAAATGATGCGTTTGGTACTGCTCACCGTGCACACTGCTCTAATGTTGGTGTTACAGAATTTGTGGATACAGCAGTTGTAGGATATTTAATGCAGAAAGAAATAGATTTCTTAGGAAATGCGGTGAATAATCCAGAAAGACCATTTGTAGCAATTTTAGGCGGAGCAAAAGTTTCCAGTAAAATTTCTGTAATTAATAATCTTCTTGATAAAGTAGATACTCTGATTATTGGTGGCGGAATGGCCTATACATTCTCTAAAGCAGCAGGCGGAAGTATTGGTGTTTCTTTGTGTGAAGATGATTACCTGCAGTATGCACTGGATATGAAGAAAAAAGCAGAAGAAAAAGGTGTGAAGTTACTGCTTCCTGTAGACCACAGAATCGGTGATGCATTCTCTAACGACTGCAATATCCAGATTGTAAAGAGCGGTGAGATTCCAGAAGGATGGGAAGGAATGGACATCGGACCTGAAACAGAGAAAATCTTCAGCGACGCTGTAAAAGATGCTAAGACCGTTGTATGGAACGGACCAATGGGATGCTTTGAAATGCCAAACTTTGCTCATGGTACAGAAGCAGTTGCAAAAGCATTAGCTGATACAGATGCTACTACAATCATCGGTGGCGGTGATTCTGCAGCAGCAGTAAACATCCTGGGATACGGTGACAAGATGACACATATCTCCACAGGTGGCGGTGCTTCCTTAGAGTTCCTGGAAGGAAAAGAACTCCCAGGCGTAGCAGCAGCAAACGATAAATAGGCCGAAAGCAACTTAGCGAAAGCGAGCCGAAGGCGAAGCTTGAGGTTAGTGCGAGGCCCTTCTCGAACCTTAGCGAGCAAATGTGCGAGCTTAGTTGAGAGAAGATACCCGTAAAGCAACTTAGCGAAAGCGAAGCCGAAAGCAAGAAAACTTTAGAAAGAAGGATTTATCCCATGGCAAGAAGAAAAATCATCGCTGGAAACTGGAAGATGAACATGACTCCAAGCGAAGCAGTTGAATTAGTAAATACATTAAAACCATTAGTTGCAAATGAAGAAGTTGACGTGGTATTCTGCGTACCAGCTATTGACATTGTACCAGTTGTGGAAGCTGTAAAAGGAAGCAACATTCAGGTTGGTGCTGAAAACATGTACTTCGAAGAAAAAGGAGCTTACACAGGCGAAATTTCTCCAAATATGTTAGTAGATGCAGGCGTTAAATATGTTATCCTTGGACATTCCGAAAGAAGAGAATACTTCGGAGAAACCAATGAAGACATTAACAAAAAAATGCATAAAGCATTTGAGCATGGATTAACACCAATTATGTGCTGTGGTGAAACTCTGGAACAGAGAGAACAGGGTGTGACCATGGATTTCATCCGTCAGCAGGTGAAAGTTGGATTCCTGGGTCTGACAGCAGACCAGGCAAAGGAAGCTGTCATTGCTTATGAACCAATCTGGGCAATCGGAACAGGTAAAACAGCTACTACAGAGCAGGCACAGGAAGTTTGCAAAGCTATCCGTGAATGTATCGCAGAAGTATATGATGAAGCTACAGCAGAAGCAATCCGTATTCAGTACGGCGGTTCTGTAAACGCAACAACAGCTCCTGATTTATTTGCGCAGGCAGATATTGATGGTGGTTTAGTTGGCGGTGCAGCTCTGAAACCAGATTTCGGAAAAATCGTAAACTACAAATAATAAGTGATTGATAAAATGTAACAACGGAAAGAAAGGCCTTGTACAGAGAAACGCTGTACGAGGCCTTTTTTGTGTGCCTTGTGCTGCATATTTTTTATGTTTTTAGTTCATAGGAGTTTTAAGATTGCTTCCAGTTTGGAAGAGGGTTATAATGAAGATATAGAAATTATTTGAAGATAGAAGGTGGTAGAAAAAGGACAGGTATAATCTTACAAAAGAGAAAACTTTGCAAAATATACATTCAGATAACATTTTCTAAGATACCAAAGGCAACAATACATAAAGGAAAAAATGTTAAATGAGTAACAATACAATTTTTGATGATGTTTTCCGGACTTTAGTTGAAAAGATGCCTTAGCTGACGATTCCATTAATAAATGAGATTTTCGGCACAAACTATCCGGAAGACATAGAGATGGAACAAAGGAGAAATGAACACCAAACCAAAGATGGAGAAGTGATTACAGATTCTCATTTACAGATTGGAGAAAAAAGTTATCATTTAGAATGTCAAAGCACCAAGGATTCTACAATGGTGATTCGGATGCTGGAATATGATTTTGCAATAGCATTAGATTCTATAGATGAGGAATCGGGGAAACTCAGAGGCTATTTTCCATATTCTTGTGTTTTGTATTTGCGTGGAAAAACAGGAGAAGCTACACTAGAAATGGAATTAATTATGCCAGATGGAAAAATCGTGGAATATAAAGTGCCGATTCTTTATCTTCAAAAATATACAGAAGATATGATTTTCCAGAAAAACT
Source organism: uncultured Bacillota bacterium (assembly GCA_905200905.1). Classification (GTDB taxonomy): domain Bacteria; phylum Bacillota; class Clostridia; order Lachnospirales; family Lachnospiraceae; genus Blautia. The sequence goes on along the minus strand of CAJKMA010000050.1, from coordinate 17,273 downwards.
TATTTTTTCTCTTGCCCTTTTATATTATGAAATACGAAAAGAGTAAAAAAGAACTGCAAGAGAATAATGGAAAGTTACAGGAAATGTTAGAAGAATACAGGGTTATTGAAAAGCATCTGGAGGAAAAATTTTTAGATAAGGGAAAAGAGAAAGAATATAGAGATATTATGGAATTAATCATCCGCACAGCTGATTATATTCTGAAAGATGCAGAAAATGCCAAGAAAGGATTGGGTGAGATTATGGGCGGCAAAGTATTAGAACTGGAATCAGACAAACTGATTAGCCAAGGAATCAAAAGGGGCATAGATTTGGAAAAGAAAAATACAGAAAAAGAACGTCAAAGGGCAAATGCCGCAGAGGCGGAAGTTGCACGTTTGAAGAAATTACTGGCCGAGAAAAAATAACGGATATAAGGGAGGCTGTCGTTTTAACGATTAGTAAATCGTGAAAAGCGGCAGCCCTCTGTCTTTAGAATCAGAATCAATTTTTTAAATCCCCTCCAAATCAAAAGGAGGCGTATATTCTTCTTTTGCACTGCTTTTTTCCTGCATAAATCCATCGGTAAGCCCAAGTGCAATGGCGGTATCCAGAACCTTGTTGTATTCGTAGGTGGTAATTCGTCTGTTGATTTCTGGGTATTCGCAGCTTTTATAAAAAGGTGTGTACTGACTGAGCAAGCTGAGCAGATAATTTCCCTCTGGCAGTGTGTCTTTCATCCAATGCAGCAGTTGTATGGAATCATCCTTGCATCCAGGGAGTACCATATGTCGGATAATCACACCTTTTTGCAGGATTCCATGCTGGTCATATTCCAGGCCGCCGGTTTGCTCTATCATAGAAAGAATTGCCGAAGAAGCAACTTCAAAATAATTTTCTGCCTTTGAATAGCGTTTGGATAACACAGAACTATAATATTTTAAATCTGGAAGATAAATATCTATATAATCTTTTAGCAAAGCAAGAGTTTCTTTTTTTTCATATCCTCCGCAATTGTAGACCACGGGAATGTGTAGTTTATGTTTAACTAAATCTAGTGCAGGGAGAATCAATGGCAAAAATTGAGTAGCTGTAATAAGGTCAATATTATGTGCACCCTGTTCCTGGAGGGAAAGAAAAATTTCTCCAAGATGTTTGGGGGTGATTTCTTTCCCAAAACTTCCCTGACTAATGAGATAATTTTGGCAAAAGCAGCATTTTAAGGTGCAGCCAGAGAAAAATACAGCGCCGCTTCCGCGGGTTCCGCTGATACAGGGTTCTTCCCAGTGATGCAAGGCAGCTCTAGAGGCTTTTAAGGTGCTGCTGCATCCGCAAAATCCCTCAGAAATATTTCGGTTGACACCGCAATTTCTGGGGCAAAGATGACAATTAGTAAAATCTAGTAACGTTTGCATAAAGATGAAATCCTCCATAAAGCAACAAAATAATATCGGAAACTATTCACCATAGTAAACAAACTTTGTCGTTTTTGCAAGATGAATGGAGAAAAGTCCTTGATTTTGGAAAAAAAGGTAGTAGAATGAACGTATATGAAACTTTTAGATAAGGGAATAGATAAAGAGGAAGTTAGATTTCATGCTGAAAAAAACGGATAACAAAAAAGAAAAATTAAAAGCTCTAAAAAAAGCAGAGAAGAATATGAAGAAAAGGAAAAATCAGACAGCAAAGAAAATTGCCATAGGAATTGGGATTACAGCCGTGGTGCTCCTGGCAGCAGGATATGGTGCTGTTGGATATTATTATCAGGATAAATTTTACCCGGGAACCAAGATTAATGGGAATGATTGCAGTGGAATGCAGGTACAGGAAATAAAAGATATCATCAAAAAAGGTGCAGAAGAATATTCACTGACGATTCAGGAAAAAGATAATAAAACGGAAGTGATTACAGGAGAAAGCATTAAGATTACATATCAGGATGATAAGAGTCTGGAAAAAGTGAAGGAAAAGCAAAATTCCTGGTTATGGCCAATACAAATCTTCCAAGATCAGGAGTATCAGGTAAATGCAGAGAATTTTTATGATTCTGAAAGCCTTACAGAAGCAGTGAACCAGCTTCAGTGCCTTCAGGAAGGAGCAGGAACACCATCTCAGGATGCAAAACTGGAAGATAACGGGACCGCTTATGTGATTACACCTGAAGTCTATGGAACCAAGTTAGATAAAGAAAAGACAACAGCAGCCATTCAGAAGGCAGTGGAGGAGAGGAAGACAGAACTGTCTCTGGAAGAATCAGACTGTTATATCAAACCAGCAGTATTGCAGAGTGATGAGAAACTGAATCAGGAAATGAACCATCTGAACAAACTCACAGGAGCACAGGTTAGTGTGAATTTTCAAGGGACACAGGAACAGATTTCCAGAGATATGCTGAAATCCTGGCTGAAACAAGGAGAAGACGGGACCTATTCTTTTGATGAAAGTGTTGTAAAACCTGTGGTCATTGGCTGGTCCGAAAAATATAATACCTATGGAAAGCCAAGAGACTTTCAAACCTCAGGAGGATATACGGTACATCTTACCACAGGTGATTATGGCTGGAGAGTATGGCAGGATAAAACAACAGAAGCATTGATGCAGGTTCTGAATGCAGGAACAGGCGGTGTGGTAGAAGCTGTGTGGTTGCAGCAAGGCCAGAAATACGGTGGCAATGATATGAATGGAACCTATGTGGAGATTTCTATCAGTGAGCAGAGAATGTGGTTTTACAAAAATGGAACCTGTCTGGTGGATACCCCCGTTGTTACTGGAAATCCGAACAAGGGAAATGGCACGCCAGCTGGTGGTGTGTGGAGACTGAAAGATAAAAAGAGCCCGTCTGTTCTTGTGGGAAGAAGACCAGATGGAAGCATCGAATATGAAACTCCGGTAACCTATTGGATGCCCTTTAATGGCGGTATAGGAATTCATGATTTATCAAAAAGAAGCAGTTACGGTGGTGATATTTATCTTTACAATGGTTCTCATGGATGCATTAATACACCTATGGATGCAGTCCGCACCATTTACGAGAATATCGTAGTGAATAATCCGGTAGTGGTGTATTAATATACATGAAAATATGCATATATTACATAAAAAACAGGAAAAAACCATTATTTTCTACTTGCAAAGAAGAATAGAAGCTGATATAATGCAAAGCAGTTGAATAAATATGCATATTATGCATGGATAAATGAATATAGAGGAGAGAGTGAAAATGAAGAAAAAAGTATTAACCGTTTTATTAACTGCAGTTATGGCAATCTCTATGACAGCCTGCGGTGGTGATAAGGAGAAAGCAGAGGGCGGAAGTGCTGATAAAGAATCTGCAAAAGGTGTGAAGACTATTGAAATTGATCTGACTAATGAGGAATATGCCTTTGGTGTGGATAAAACTCAGCCGGAACTTCTGGAACAGGTAAACGCCTTTATTGCAAAAATCAAAGAAGACGGTACTCTGGATGAAATCTGTGAGAAATTCTTTGCCAATGGAGAGCCGACTGCTGTAAAATCAGCAAAGCTTGATACATCAAAAGATCAGCTTGTGGTAGCGACCAATGCAGCGTTTGAGCCATTTGAATATACAAAAGGTGAAGACTACTATGGAATCGACATGGAACTTGCAGCACTTCTGGCAGAAGAATTAGACCAGGAACTGGTAATACAGAACATGGATTTTGATGCGGTTTGTCTGTCTGTAGGACAGCAGAAATGTGATATTGCTATGGCAGGTCTGACCGTTAATGAGGAGAGACAGGAATACGTTACCTTTACAGATACTTATTATCAGGCATCTCAGCGTGTGATTGTTCCGGCAAGCGATACTTCTTTTGATGAATGTAAGGATGCTGCAGCAGTGGAAGAAGTTTTAAACAAACTTTCTGAATCCGATAAAATCGGTGTACAGGCAGGAACAACAGCACAGTATTACATCGAAGGTGATGAAGAATGGGGATTCCCGGGACTGCCAGCAGAATGTGTGCCATATAAAAATGGTTCTCTTGCAGTACAGGATTTGATTAACGGAAATATTAAATACGTTATCATTGATGCCGCTCCTGCAAAATGTATCACAGAAGCCATTAATGAAATGCAGTAAAAAGAAATTAGCAGAATAAGAAAGAAACAGGCTGTCGCATAAAACTAATAGAAAAGCACTATGCGGCAGCTCTTTTCAGATGAAAAGGGAGAAAAAATGGGTAATTTCGGACAGAAAATTGATAAGTTTATTGAGATTTTTCTGGAGCAGAACGGTTACGTTAAGGTAATAGAAGGACTTCAAAATACACTGCTTATCGCAGTCAGCGGTTTGATTATTGGTATTCTTATTGGTACATTAATCGCAACAGTGCGGGTTCTTCCAAAATATAAACGTCTGCCCAGGATTTTAAACGGAATCTGCAGCTTTTATGTAGCCTTATTCCGCGGAACTCCTATGGTAGTACAGCTTTTGGTGTTCTATTATGTAATGTTGCCTTTGTTAGGAGTGCATATGACAGGAGTTCAGGTGGCAATGGCGGTGTTTGGACTGAACAGTGGTGCTTATATTTCAGAGATCATGCGAAGCGGTATTCAGTCTGTTGATGCAGGACAGATGGAAGCCGGAAGAGCAGTTGGTTTAAGCTTTGGAGTCAGCATGGTGAAGATTGTCATTCCTCAGGCAGTGAAGAATATTCTTCCAACATTAGGAAATGAATTTATTTCATTGATTAAAGAGACTTCTGTAGTGAGCTTTGTAGGTGCAGCAGACTTATACGTTGCATTTAACTATATCGGAAGCAACAGCTATGAATTTATGGTGCCGTATCTGGTAATGGCAATGATTTATATCATCCTGGTATTAGTAGTTTCTATGTTAGTTAAATTATTAGAAAGGAGCCTGAAAAAGAGTGATAGACGTAATTGATCTGAAAAAAGATTTTGGAGATACCCAAGTTCTTAAAGGGGTAAGTGTAAAAATCAATAAAGGTGATATCGTGGTAGTCCTTGGACCGTCAGGTTCCGGTAAGAGTACCTTTTTAAGATGCTTAAACTGTATGGAAGATCCAACAAGCGGAAGTATTATTTTTAATGGTGTTGACATTGCGGATATGAAGGTTGATATCAATGTACATCGCCGTCATATGGGAATGGTATTCCAGCATTTTAATCTGTTTGCGAACAAAACCGTGATTCAGAATATCATGCTTGCCCCAGTATATTTAAGATGTAAAGATTTAAAGCAGCAGAAAAGAAAGAATTTTGTGCGTAAGATAAAAAATGTCTTCAGCAAAAATAAACAGGAGCTGGAGCCAATTACAACAACAAAAGCAGCCATTAAAGAAGAGGCTCGTATCCAGGCTATGGATTTGTTAAAACGTATCGGCATGGAAGATAAGGCAGATGTATATCCTTCTACGTTATCAGGAGGACAGAAACAGAGGATTGCGATTGTTCGTTCTCTTGCAATGAATCCGGATGTGATTCTTTTTGACGAACCTACCAGTGCTTTAGACCCGGAAATGGTTGGGGAAGTTCTTGACTTAATGAAAGCTCTTGCAAAAGAAGGAATGACTATGATTATTGTTACCCATGAGATGGGATTTGCAAAAGAAGTTGCAAACAGAATCCTTTTTATGGACGAAGGTGTTATTTTAGAAAGCGGTTCTCCGGCAGAATTTTTTGATCATCCGAAAACAGACAGAGCAAAAGAATTTTTATCTAAGGTTCTGGCATAAAAGCTATTTACCGATTCCAGGTTTCGTGATAAAATGTCTTTGGAAATAAGACAGATTCTCACACGAAAGGGAATCGGTATTTTTATACAAGAGAAGGGAGACAATTATGAATAAAAAACCTACAGTATTAATGATTCTGGATGGATATGGATTAAATGAAAAGTGTGAAGCTAATGCAGTGTGCGAAGGAAAAACTCCTGTTATGGACAAATTAATGGCTGAATGCCCGTTTGTAAAAGGAAATGCCAGCGGTATGGCAGTAGGACTTCCGGATGGACAGATGGGAAACTCAGAAGTAGGACATCTGAACATGGGTGCAGGACGTATTGTTTATCAGGAGCTGACAAGAATTACCAAAGAAATTCAGGATGGTGTATTCTTTGAAAACGAAGCTTTATTAAAAGCAGTAAGAAATGCAAAAGCAAATGCTTCCGCACTTCATTTATTTGGTCTGGTATCAGACGGTGGTGTACACAGCCATCTGACACATGTTTATGGCCTTCTGGAACTGGCAAAAAGAGAAGGACTGGAAAAAGTTTATGTTCATTGTTTCCTGGATGGAAGAGATACACCTCCGACAGGCGGAAAAGAGTATATTAAGGAACTGCGCGATAAAATGAAAGAATTGGGCGTAGGAGAAGTTGTTTCTGTTATGGGACGTTACTATGCAATGGACCGTGATAATCGCTGGGACCGTGTTGAATTGGCATATAAAGCTCTTACAAAAGGAGAAGGTGTACAGACAGAGTGTCCAGTTTGTGCAGTAAAAGAGTCCTATGAGGCAGGAAAGACAGATGAATTTGTTATGCCTACCGTAGTTGTAAAAGATGGTAAACCAGTAGGAAGAATCCAGGACAAAGATTCTGTAATTTTCTTCAACTTCCGTCCTGACCGTGCAAGAGAAATCACAAGAGCTTTCTGTGACGATGATTTCCAGGGCTTTGACAGAGGAGAAAGACTGGATCTGACTTATGTATGCTTTACAGAGTATGATCCAACCATTCCGAACAAAGATGTTGCTTTCCATAAAGTATCCATCAACAATACCTTTGGTGAATATCTGGCAGCACACGGTCTGAAACAGGCTCGTATTGCGGAAACAGAAAAATATGCTCATGTTACCTTCTTCTTCAATGGTGGTGTAGAAGAACCAAATGAAGGAGAAGACAGAATCCTGGTAAAATCTCCAAAGGTAGCTACTTATGACCTGAAACCGGAGATGAGTGCATATGAAGTTTGCGATAAACTGGTAGAAGCAATCAAATCTGATAAATACGATGTGATTATCATTAACTTTGCGAACCCGGATATGGTAGGCCATACAGGTGTTGAGGCAGCAGCAGTCAAAGCAGTAGAAGCTGTGGATGAATGTGTAGGAAAAGCAGTAGAAGCAATCAAAGAAGTAAACGGACAGATGTTTATCTGTGCAGACCACGGAAATGCAGAGCAGCTTTTAGACTATGAAACAGGTGCTCCATTTACTGCACACACCACAAATCCTGTACCATTTATCTTAGTCAATGCAGATCCTGCTTATACACTTCGTGAAGGCGGATGCCTGGCAGATATTGCTCCAACACTCATTGAATTAATGGGAATGGAACAGCCAGAGGAAATGACAGGAAAATCTTTGCTAATTAAAAAATAAAGTGATAACAGGACCTTGAGAAGTACAGAAAATGTAGTTTTCAAGGTCTTTCTATGTATTGGGCTTTATAGGCAATTTTTGCCACTTTTGGTTCTGGTATTTTTGCATGGAATGTAGGAATTAGGAAACAGTAATCATAAGCAAAGGAAAAAGCAGTACAAAAAGGAATGGTTCTGTTAGCATACAAAAGATGGGAAAACAGAAAATCAGGAGGGAATCGCTATGAATCGTTATTTACCCATCAGAAGCGTGTACGCAAGAGAAGTTCTGGATTCCAGAGGAAATCCTACAGTAGAAACAGAAGTAACCGTAGGAGAAGGAATAGTAGGAAGGGATGGCTATACAGGAAGAGCCATTGTACCTTCCGGTGCATCTACAGGAAAATTTGAAGCCCTGGAATTAAGGGATAAGGAAGCAAGATACCAAGGATTAGGAGTACAAAAAGCGGTAGAACATGTGAATACAGACCTTGCGGAGGCTGTTTTAGGAGAAAATGTGCTAAGGCAAGGGTGGCTGGACAAATTACTTCTGCAGGCAGATGGAACAGAGAATAAAGAAAAGCTGGGAGCCAATGCGCTTCTTGGAGTATCTTTGGCGGCAGCAGATGCAGGAGCAAAAGCCATGCGGATGCCGTTGTTTCAATATTTGGGAGGGGTTCACGCCAGAAGAATGCCGGTTCCTATGATGAATATCCTAAATGGAGGAAAGCATGCAGACAATACAGTAGATTTCCAGGAGTTTATGATTATGCCTACAGGTGCCTGCTGTTTTAAGGAAGGACTTCGCATGTGTGCAGAAGTTTATCAGAAATTGAAAGAAATTTTGAAGGAAAACCAGCTTTCTACAGCAGTTGGGGATGAGGGAGGCTTTGCACCAGATATCAAAGGTGCCAGGGAGGTACTGGAACTTATGGAAAAAGCAGTGGAACAGGCAGGATACCAGCCTGGAGTGGATATTTGTTTTGCCATAGACGCAGCAGCCAGCGAGTTGTATGAGGAACAGGAAAAGTTTTATTATTTTCCGGGAGAATCAACCATGACAGGACATAAAATCATAAGGACAGCTAGCGAAATGGTGGATTATTACGAAAGCCTAATACAGGAATTTCCTCTGGTTTCCATTGAGGATGGATTGTGGGAAGAGGACTGGGAAGGATGGAGCATGATGACAAAGAGGCTTGGGAAGCGGGTGCAGTTGGTGGGAGATGATTTTTTTGTAACCAATGAAAAGCGTCTGGCGAAAGGTATAGAGCAGAATGCAGGAAATGCCATCTTGGTTAAAGTAAATCAAATTGGAACTCTGTCAGAAGCCATGGATGCCATAGAACGGGCACAGATGTCTGGATATCATACAGTGATTTCTCATCGTTCCGGAGAAAGTGAAGATACCTTTATTGCAGATTTAGCGGTGGCAGTAAATGCAGGGCAGATTAAAACAGGTGCGCCCTGCAGGGGAGAACGGACTGCGAAATACAATCGGCTTTTAGCAATTGAGGACACACTGGGAGAATTGGCTGTTTATAAAAATCCTTTTCAGAAAAATAACAGTTGAAATCCTAGCATTCCTGTGTTACACTTGAAATGCTTGATAATTAGGAGGTGTAACCGTGGAGATTTTAAGAACTGTGCTAACAGTACTTTTTATTTTTGATTGTATCGGACTTTCCGTGATTGTTCTTATGCAGGAGGGAAAATCACAGGGATTAGGAAGTATTGCCGGTATGGCAGATACCTATTGGGGTAAAAACAAAGGGCGCTCAATGGAAGGTACTTTGGTAAAAGTAACAAAGATTATGGGAGTTTTGTTCTTTGTTTTAGCGTTGGTATTAAATCTGAACTTTTAATTATGAGGCTGTTGCACAAGCGTAGTATGCAACAGCCTCATCTTTATATCAAAAAGGACTTCCATAGAACAGGAGGTATGTGTGTTGAAAAAAAATCAGCAGATAAAGAAAAGAAAAAAAATGCTGTATGAACTCATGTGCTGCAAAGAATATCAGCCCATGAGAGCAAAAGAATTGGCAATTCTTTTGCAGATTCCTGCTGGAAAACGAGAGGAATTGCATAAGATTTTAGATCTTTTGTTGGAAGAAGGAAAAATCAGTATTAATAAAAGAGGCAGATATGAAGCTGTCCGTAAGATGGAGAAGAAAAGGGAGCGGGAAAAAGAGCAGGAAACACAAAAGAGTGAAATCTTCCGAAAAGGTCACTGCTATACAGGGACTTTTATCAGCCATCCAAGAGGTTTTGGATTTGTACAGGTAGAAGAAATGGAAGGTGCCAGGGATATTTTTGTTCCAGAAGAGGGTATTGGCTCCGCATTTCATGGAGATAAAGTTCAGGTTGTAGTGACAAAGGAGGAAAAAGATAGTAAACGCTGTGAGGGTACCATTGCAAAGGTACTGGAGCGAGGAATGGGAGAAATTGTAGGAACTTATGAAAAATCTTCGGGATTTGGATTTGTGGTACCAGATAATCAGAGATTTTTGCGAGATATTTTTATACCACAGGGAAAATCTATGAATGCAGAAAACAGGGATAAAGTTCTGGTGAAAATTCAGGACTTTGGATCCAGAAATAAATCGCCAGAGGGAAAAGTCGTGGAAATTCTGGGGAAACCAGGAGAAAAAGGTCTGGATGTCCTTTGTGTAGCGAAAAGTCATGACCTGCCAATGGAATTTCCGGAGAAGGTCGTGAATCAGGCGGAGCGTATCAAAGAAACCTTAAATGAAGGAGATTTTTATCAGCGGCTAGATTTGCGAGACACGGTTATGGTGACCATTGATGGAGAAGATGCAAAAGATTTGGATGATGCAGTATCCCTTACTAAGAAAGGAAACCTTTATTATTTAGGAGTTCATATTGCAGATGTAAGCAATTATGTGCAATATAGCAGTGCACTGGATAAGGAAGCCTTGAAGCGAGGGACCAGTGTTTATCTGGTAGATAGAGTAATTCCTATGCTGCCGAAAAAGCTGTCCAATGGTATCTGCTCTCTTAATGCAGGGGAGGACAGACTGGCATTGAGTTGTCTTATGACGATTGATGAGAAGGGGAAAGTTATTTCCCACAAGATTGCAGAGACGGTCATCCGAGTGAATGAGAGAATGTCTTATACAGATGTGAAAAAAATTCTGTTAAAAGAGGATGAAACTGTGACAGAGCGCTATGGGGATTTGGTTCCCATGTTTTTCCAAATGGGTGAATTGTCTCAGATTCTTAGGAAAAGAAGAAAGAAGAGAGGCTCCATTGATTTTGATTTTCCGGAGAGCAAGATTCTCCTGGATGATATGGGAAAACCAGTGGAAATTTATGCCTATGAACATAATGTTGCTACAGAGCTCATAGAAGATTTCATGCTCACTGCCAATGAAACGGTGGCAGAGGAATATGCTCTTTTGGGCATGCCCTTCCTTTACCGAACTCATGAGAACCCAGACGGGGAAAAAATGGAGGCAGCCCTTTCTCTGGTTCACCAGGCAGGCATCAAAGTAAAAAAGGCAAAAGAAAACATTTCTCCAAAAGAAATACAAAAAATATTAAAAGAATTAAAAGGAATGGATTGCGAACCGTTTTTGTCCCGACTGATTTTGCGTTCTATGAAACAGGCAAAGTATACCGTGGACTGTACCGGACATTTTGGTTTGGCAGCGAAATATTATTGTCATTTTACTTCCCCCATTCGCAGATATCCAGATTTGCAGATTCACAGAATTATTAAGGAAAACCTTAGAGGTAAAATGTCAGAGGCAAAAATCAAACATTATGATCAGATGTTAGAAGAAGTAGCGAGACAGTCCAGTGCTATGGAACGAAGAGCAGAAGAAGTAGAACGAGAAACTGTAAAAATGAAAAAAGCCGAATTTATGAAACAGCATATAGGAGAAACCTTTGAAGGGGTAATTTCTGGAGTGACAGAATGGGGCTTATATGTAGAATTAGAGAATACGGTGGAAGGTCTGGTACATGTGAATACCATGACAGATGATTATTACACTTACGACAGAGAACAGTATCTGCTTAAGGGTGATATGACGAAAAAAGTCTATGCCATGGGTCAGAAGGTACGAATTCGGGTAGAAGGCGCAGATGTTCAGACAAAAAGTATTGATTTTAGCTTAGAAAGGGAGGAATAAGTCATGGCAAAAGAATCAGGGATTCGTCTGATTGCAAATAATAAGAAAGCATACCATGATTATTTTATTGAGGACACTTATGAGGCAGGGATAGAACTCGCAGGTACAGAGGTGAAATCCCTACGTATGGGAAAATGCAGCATCAAAGAATCTTTTATACAGATTGAACGAGGTGAAGTTTTTGTTTATGGAATGCATATCAGTCCATATGAGAAAGGGAATATTTTTAACAAAGACCCATTAAGAGTGCGCAAGCTCTTGCTTCATACCTATGAAATCAGAAAAATTGAGGGGAAAATTAGGGAGAAAGGTTACACCTTGGTACCGTTAAAGGTATATTTCAAAGGGAGTCTGGTGAAAGTGGAAATAGGAGTGGCAAAAGGTAAAAAGCTTTATGATAAACGCCAGGATATTGCGAAAAAAGACCAGAGAAGAGAAACTGAACGGGAATTTAAAGTGAAAAATTTATACTAAAACAGGAGGACAAGACCATGAAATTTAAGGATATGCCATATGCAAGAGTAGACTTTGAGCAGGTAAAAGAAAACTTAAAACAGCTTATGGACGCATTAAAAATAGCAAAGGATGGGGAGGAGCAGTTTGAAATTCATAAAAAATTTTATGAGTTAAATGATAAGGTACAGACCCAGGTAACCCTGTGCTCCATCCGGCATACTCTGGATACTACGGATGCTTTTTATGAAGAAGAGCAGAATTATTATGATAGACAGGTGCCAGAGTATTCCCAGCTTTGCGTGGATTATCAAAAGATTTTATTTGAATCTCCTTATCGGAAAACATTAGAAGAAAAAATAGGAGAAGTAGCTTTTAAAAATATGGAAATTGCTATGAAATCCGTTTCTCCTGAAATCATTCCTTTGATGCAGGAAGAAAATGAACTGACGACAGAATATGAGAAACTGTTGGCAAGTGCAAAAATTGACTGGGAAGGAGAAACTTTGAACCTGTCTCTTTTAACCCCATATCTGAAAAATAAGGACAAAGATATTAGAAGAAAAGCGGCAGAAAAACAGGATGCTTTTTTCTTGAGTATTAGCGATAAACTGGACGAGTTGTATGATAAATTAGTGAAAAATCGTACCATGCAGGCAAAGAAGCTGGGCTTTGATACCTATACCCCACTGGGTTACCTTCGGATGCAGAGGAATTGCTATGGAAGAGAAGAAATCGAAAGTCTGAGAAAACAGGTAAAAGAAGTTTGGGTTCCTTTTGCAGAGAGTATTTTCCAGAAGCGAAAAGAGCGTCTGGGACTTTCTCAGTTAGCTTATTCTGATGAGTTGGTTTTTGGTCCACAGGGAAATCCACAGCCAGAAGGAACACCAGAAGAAATTCTGGCAGCAGGACAGAAAATGTATGAAGAACTGTCTTCTGAAACAAAAGAGTTTTTTGACTTTATGATGGAAAATGAACTTTTGGATGTGTTTGGAAGAAAAACCAAAGCAGTAGGTGGTTATATGACCTATCTTCCGGATTATAAGGCTCCTTTTATTTTTGCTAACTTTAATGGGACCAGTGGGGATGTGGATGTTATGACCCATGAATGCGGTCATGCTTTCCAGGGATATCTGGCAGCACAAGATCCTATCAGGGAACATGCAGATATTGGTATGGAAACTGCAGAGATTCACTCCATGTCCATGGAATTCTTTACAGAACCCTGGTATCATCTGTTTTTCGGAGAAAAAACTACAGAGGATTATACGAAAATGCATTTGGAAGATGCTATTATCTTTGTTCCTTATGGATGTATGGTAGATGAATTCCAGCATATTGTTTATGATAATCCGAAAATGACTCCACAGGAAAGAAAAGAAGCATGGAAGAAACTGGAGCAGGAGTACAAACCACACCTGAATTATCAAGGACTGGAATTTTTTGAAAAAGGCTGCTTCTGGCAGAAACAGCATCATATTTATAGCTATCCATTATATTATATTGATTATGTGATTGCACAGCTCTGTGCTTTTGAATACAAGGTATGGATGGATAAAGACCGCAAGGCAGCTTGGGAAAGCTATTTGAAATTATGTACTATGTCTGCCTCCAAATTCCACACAGAACTTCTGGAAGAAGCAGGGTTGGAAACACCATTTAAGGATGGTGTCATTGGGAAGATTGTGGAGAATTTGAAAGAGATTTTTTGACGGAAAATTGTGAATTTTTGCGAATGGAAAGATATATGCTAACATGTTACAATAGAACCAGAACACAAAAGAGGAAATCTGTAACATTGTGGGTGGCCAAGAACGCTGGCATATGTAGCAGAAAAGAATACAAAAATATAGGTTATTGTTATGCTATTCGTATAGGAGGTGCGACGTATGTTAGAGAAACAAGATATTCAGACCATTGCAGAAATTTTCAATAGTTCTATGAAACCCATAAAAGAGGAGCTTCAAGACGTAAAAGGAGAAATTCGAGAACTAAAAGAGCAAGTGCAAGGCGTAGAAGGAGAAATTCGAGAACTAAAAGAGCAAGTGCAAGGCGTAGAAGGAGAAGTTCGAGAATTAAAAGAGCAAGTGCAAGGCGTAGAAGGAGAAGTTCGAGAATTAAAAGAGCGAGTGCAAGGCGTAGAAGGAGAAGTTCGAGAATTAAAAGAGCGGGTGCAAGGTGTAGAAGGAGAAGTTCGAGAATTAAAAGAACGGGTGCAAGGCGTAGAAGGTAAAGCCAGAGAATTAGAAGGGCATGTTCAAGGAATTCGGCTGACACTTGAAAATGAGACGAACAAAAATATTAATATTATTGCGGAAGGACATCTGAATCTGAGCCGAAAACTGGATAAAGCTTTAAAAGTGGAGAATGAGAAGGAAGTGCTTTTAATTAGGATAAACCGTTTAGAGAACGGGTATAGAACGCTCAAAGAACAGGTTGAGGTCATAGCACAAAGTTAGAAATGTATACTTAAAAAAGAACCGTTGAGGAAACAAGATAAAATGTCTGTTTCTCAATGGCTCTTTTTTAGTATGGACCTGGCGGGAATCGAACCCGCGTCCGAAAGTCTATCCCTTGGGGCATCTCCCATCACAGTTATTCTTTTGACATTCCCTTACAGCACCGCCGAATAACAGGCTGAGCTGCTTAGTAGCTTCATAAAATCTTCCACTTTCTCAAAGCTTTGAAAGCGAAGTGCCCCGCAAGGTCGATGCCAGATTCTCAGACAGCGGGTGGCCTGAGGCTGACAAGCTGCAACTTAGGCAGCTAACGCTACTCTATTATTGTTTGCGTTTATATTTAGGTTCCAGGTTGGTACGCAGTCCCGGAGTCTGCGGATGGCTTCCTCAACTTCAAAACCCCCGTCGAAACCAGTACAAGCCCTTATGATATATGCTTATTCCGGTACGCAAAACAAAAGTTTCTACTCGTTTGAGAGTATCTTACATGATATACGGTTTTAAAGGGAATGTCAAGGGATAAACTTTATTTTATCAGCAGAAATCTTTTTTGGTGTTCACAATTTTGACAAATTTGACTGCTATAGTAGAAGACAGAATAAAAGGAGGAAGATCCTATGGAAAAAAGAAAAATATTAGTAGTTGATGACGAGAGCAGAATGCGGAAATTAGTACGTGATTTCCTGACAAAACAGGGATTTGAGGTTTTGGAGGCAGGAGACGGAGAAGCTGCTCTTGATATTTTTTATAAAGACAAAGAGATTGCCCTGCTGATTCTGGATGTGATGATGCCGAAAATGGACGGATGGCAGGTGTGCCGGGAAATCCGGAGCCATTCCAAGGTACCGATTATTATGCTCACTGCAAGAGGTGATGAGCGGGACGAACTTCTGGGATTTGAGCTGGGAGTGGATGAATATATTTCCAAGCCCTTCAGTCCTAAGATTTTAGTGGCAAGAGTGGAAGCAATTTTACGAAGAACCAGCCAGACAGATGAAGACGGTGTGTTAAGGGCAGGAGGAGTGGAAATCAGCAAGATTTCCCACATTGCATCTATTGACGGGGTTCCTATGGAGCTGAGTTACAAAGAATTTGAGCTGCTGGCATATTTTATGGAAAATCAGGGAATTGCTTTATCAAGAGAGAAAATTTTGAATTCTGTCTGGAACTATGATTATTTTGGCGATGCCAGGACCATTGATACCCATGTGAAAAAGCTCAGAAGCAAAATGGGAGAAAAAGGAGAATACATTAAGACTATTTGGGGAATGGGATATAAATTCGAGGTGGGAGAATGAAAAAATCCATAAAAATAAGGCTGGCTGTGACCTATATCGGAATTATGTGCATTTCCCTGGTGGTTATGCTTTTGGTGAATTCTTTGTTTCTGGAAAAGGTTTATCTGTATAAAAAAACAGAGTCTCTAAAGAAGGTGTATAACACCATGAACGATACAGAGGATGCTATTGACTATAGTGTCCTGGCTTCTGATGATGCATTTAAGCGGTATTGCGATGAAAAGAATCTTTCGATGATTGTTGTGAACCGTGCTACTTCCAGAATTGTGTTCGCCTATGCTAAGAACTCAGAACGCCTGTATTCGGAAATCCAGTTTGGGGTTCTGGATGACTTCATAAGGGGAAGAAGAGAAGTGCTGGAGTCAACAGAAAACTATATTGTAGAAAAGAAAACAGATGACAGCAAAGCCATGGATTCTCTGAATATGGTGGGAATGCTGAGCAATGGAAATGGTTTTCTGATCACCACACCTGCACAGAGTTTAAAAGACAGTGCTATGATCTCCAATGTGTTTTACCTGTATATCGGTCTTGCCACCATTCTTGTAAGTTCCATTGCTATCTGGTTTATTTCCAGGCACATTACAAAACCATTGCAGCAGCTTTCTGATTTATCTATGGAGATGGCAAATCTGAATTTTGAGGCAAAATATACCAGCACAAGCGAAGATGAAATCGGTGTTCTTGGAAATAACCTTAACCGGATGTCAAAGGCTCTGGAAAAGACCATATCCGAGCTTCAGACTGCCAATAATGAATTACAGAAAGATATTGAAAAGAAAGAACAGATTGATGAGATGAGGAAGGAATTCTTATCCAATGTGTCTCATGAATTGAAAACCCCCATCGCTCTGATCCAGGGGTATGCAGAAGGGCTTCAGGAGTGCATCAATGATGATCCGGAGAGCAGGGAGTTTTACTGTGAGGTCATTATAGATGAAGCTGCTAAAATGAACAATATGGTGAAAAAACTGCTCACTCTGAACCAACTGGAGTTCGGCAATGATACGGTTGCCATGGAGCGGTTTAATCTGACGGATTTGGTCAGCGGAGTAGTGCAGTCTGCCCAGCTTCTGGCATCCCAGAAAGAAGCAGAAATCAGATTTACTCAGACAGAACCTGTGTATGTCTGGGGAGATGAGTTTAAAATTGAAGAAGTGGTAACGAACTATGTGTCTAATGCGTTGAATCATGTAGATAATGAGAAAAAAATTGAAATTAAGATTGTACGCAGAGGGGATGTGATCAGGCTGTCTGTATTTAATACAGGAGCAGCAATCCCAGAGGAAGACCTGGATAAAATATGGATTAAATTCTACAAGGTTGACAAGGCCAGAACCAGAGAATATGGGGGAAGCGGCATTGGTCTGTCTATTGTAAAGGCAATCATGGACAGTATGAACCAGAAATGTGGCGTGATTAATTATGAAAATGGTGTAGAATTTTGGTTTGAACTTGCTTGTGTGGATAGATTCTGTTAAACTAAAAGGATGGAATACTATTCAAAAGAAAAGGGAGGAAGTTCGATGCCGCCTTTACAGGGACAATGGCTGGAAGCCTTAAAGCCGGAATTTAAGAAAC
>CAJKMA010000049.1 GCA_905200905.1 uncultured Bacillota bacterium | reverse complement strand
ACAGATATTGCTGTTGCCTGTATGATTATCGGATTTTCCAGAGGTATTCTGGTCGTTCTCCAATCCGGACATATTATTGATACCATTGTATATGGCATCTCCATTCCACTGACAAAATTCCCGGCATGGATTGCATCTGAAGCAATGCTCATTGTTCAGACTTTATTAAACTTCCTGATTCCATCCGGTTCCGGACAGGCAGTTACCAGTATGCCAATTATGGCACCACTGGCAGATTTAGTAGGTGTCTCCCGCCAGGTATCTGTTCTTGCCTTCCAGTTTGGTGATGGTCTTTCCAATATCATCTGGCCTACTGCCATGGCTCCTATTATGTGTGGTATTGCAGGTGTTAAGATTGAAAAATGGTGGAAATTAATTGTTCCTATTTTCCTTGCTCTGATTGTGACCCAGGGTGTATTAATTGCAATAGCAACTGTTGTTTTCTAACAAATGAAAGAAGCTGTACATGGTTCTTCACCCAACCATGAACAGCTTCTTCCATTCTAAAAATCATATTGCAGTTTCAACTGATAAACCCTTACAGGTCTGCCTTTGTTACCAATTCTTTTATAACCGACT
Organism: uncultured Bacillota bacterium; assembly: GCA_905200905.1. Classification (GTDB taxonomy): domain Bacteria; phylum Bacillota; class Clostridia; order Lachnospirales; family Lachnospiraceae; genus Blautia. The sequence goes on along the minus strand of CAJKMA010000049.1, from coordinate 20,459 downwards.
ATCTCTGCATAATCATATTTTTCCATATTAGAAAGAAACTTGTTTGCATTTCTAAGAGAAATATTTAATCCGTACACCAGATCATGAGATGTTATTTGATTGGTATCAAGCGATTTCATCACACCAATAAGACGTACAATTGTTTCTGCTGAAAGCCTGACTTCATTCGCAATTCTCTTAATATAATCTTCCGAAATCTTCACCGCATTTTCTACTGTCTCACTTTTTAACACCGTAAGATTCCCTTTCTCGTCCATCAGAAAACTTCCTCCGGAATTCTTCCCTCCGTTTCTCCCATATAGGCTCGCATTGATTGCATTAATTCTGGCATGATATAGATTATCTCCCACACCATACCCAACAGACCCTATAAATCCCATTTTTTCTGCAATTGCTTCATATAAGGGACATTTCTGAAATCCATTAGTAATGGCTTCCATTTCTGAAAAATCCATATATAATTCCAGATTATGCTGCCCATCTTTCAAAACAAATTGATTAAAATAGCTGGCATTAAAATCCCGGATAATCTTTAGCAGTTCTCTATCTGCCTGATAAAAATTATCTTTTTTTTCTTCACGTATCTGTTCTTTATCAATACAGATAACCGCTGATTTATCTTTTTCCATACGGCACAATGCAATACTATTTTTTAAATTTTCTATGGATTGCCAAAACGCCGAACTGCTTGCATAAACATAATAACACGGAATCTCAAATTTTTTCATATTCTCGCATGCACTATAAAAATAGGTTATAATCATATCTATTTTCTTATTTTTGCATTGCTTTTCATAATAATCTGATACTGCCTGTTCCTCTGCTTTGATTTCTTCAATCGTATTAAAATTTTTCCATCTTCCCTCATAACTATGTACCACTTCAGCAAATCTGCCCTGAAGAATTACCTCTTCCAAATCACTTTCAAAACGTAGGAAATCCATACCTATTCTGGAAAGCTGTACAGTATTTTCCCCTACTAAATGTTGTATTAAAATACGATAAGTATTTGCAATATCTACATTCGCCACTTCAATAAGTGCCTCGCTGCCTTCTTTTCCCATGGTTCGGATTGCCTGGTAAGGAATCAGTCCGCTTACATAAAACCCATCATATTGACTATGAATTTTCCTGAAGATATCAAGCAGTTCCTCAAGAGTATCATATAAAAAATACTCTATTTTTATATTCTCTGTTTTTTCTTTCATTCTTTCCTCGCAAAAACTGCGATAATGTTTCTTTAAAAGCAATGCAATTCTATAATCCATACTTACTATGCCGCCCCTTTGTTATTCCGCTGTCTGTTTTAGGTAAAACCAATCAGCGAAATATATTTATTAGATTCCACCAAATCCTGTTCATGATTATACTACGTATGGATTAAAAAAACAAATGTGCAATTCCGGCAGCTAAAATCAAAGAAAATATTGTTCTCTCTACCCAGATTAAAAGAATATTTCTCATTTTAATCGGAATATCCGTAGATAACAAACTTGGAATTGATGCGGAAAAGAATAGCACTGCTGATACACTGGTAACAGCAATCGTAAATTTTGTTACCATAGGTGCTGCTACTACCAATAAGGATGGCAGAAACATTTCTGCAATTTCAATGGCTGCTGCTTTTGCCGCAATCATAGGTTCTGGAAGCTGTAAAATCCAGGTAAATGGATAAAAAATATATCCTACCAGATCAAACACAGGAGTGAAGTTTGCAATAATCAGGCCAATCAGACCAATGGTTAAAATACTGGCTGTAACAGAAGAAGCCATTTTCATCGCATCCCCCACATAATACCGTTTTAAATGTACCCAAAGCGGTTCTGCCTTCTGTGCAACTTCTACGCCGCTTTCAAACGCATTTTTCAGGAGATTTCCGCCTTTGTTCTCAACCACTTCTGCTGGTTTATCATAATAATCCTCCGGTTCCTTACTGATTGGATAAATTCTTGCACAGATTGCCGTTACAGCGAATGTCACAAAAAGGCATGTAAAGAAATACAATGTCCAATGTTCCATAAGTCCCAGAGTATTCGCAATAACAATCAAAAAGGATGTCGCCACTGTTGAAAAACCTGTTGAAATAATAATGCTTTGTTTTCTAGAATAAATTCCTTTTTTATAGAAATCACTTGTCAGCAATACTGCCAAAGAATATCCTCCTGCAAAGGATACCACTGCGTCTACCGCACTTTCTCCCGGTGTTTTCCAAACCTTTTTCATGATTGGACGCATCAGCATCCCGATGAATTCTACTAATCCAAAATTCAGCATAAGCACATAAGCAATACCAGTCAGTGGGATCATTAATGCAATCGGCACTACCAGACTGTTAAACAAAAATGGAATCATATCATCTTGCATCAAAGGTGCCGGTCCAATATGAAAAATTGCCATAATAGAAATCACAACACCAAAGGCTTTTGCTATGGTGAAAAGCAAATCAAATTTTGACTTTTTATAAGCTTTCGTAATAATTGGTGAAACAGCACCAAAGGTTACCATGATCAGTGTATAATAAGGAATGACCGGTGCACAGGTAGCTTTCACAAAATTAATCATGTGCTGAATCGGTATAACACTGACTCCGTTAATTTCAATATTTACGAAAAACATAAATACACCCAGACCTGAAAAAACCAGGAATTTAAAAATAGCCATGTTTCTGCTGCATGTCTTCTCCATGTTCTCACTCCTTAGCATTTATTTTGTTTCTTCTATCCGTTTCAGATATTCCTGAGGATTTTTGGTAAGTCCCGGCAAGTTTTTGTATACAGGTGCATCTGCCACTTTTCCTGCATATGGATATTTTACCTTGAATTCTCTCAACGAATTCAAATGCTGGTCTCTTCCATAAATCCGTTTTCTTGTAACTTCTTCGAAATCCAATACTGCTGTGTATACCATGGGGAGACTTCCGCATTTATAAACCACTGCCCCCTCCGGATTCACGATAGTAGAATGTCCACAGCAAGTTCCTGAAGGTGTGTTTCCTGTGCCACAAGTCCATATATAGAACAATTCATTTTCTAATGCTCTGGCACGTGGGATGATGTCACAAATATAGTCATATTCCATTGGGTCAAGTGCCGGACACACCAAAAGTTCTGCACCTTCTAATGCTAAGGTTCTTGCAATTTCCGGGAAAAACTGATCATAACAGACCAAAACCCCCACCTTAATATTTTTTTCTGGAATTTCAAAAATACAATACTCATCATCTTCGCTTGGACGGGAAGGCTCACCCGGTCTAAATGGTACCTTTTTCCGATAAGCCTTCAGAAGACTTCCATCTGGTCCAAATACCGGGCAGGTATTATAAAAACCATCCTCCTCAGTTTCACCAGCCGCTTCTGACATCGTACCCGGAATAAAGTAAATACCGTGCTCCCGGGCAATCTCACCCAGAAATTCTGTAACTTTACCGGGTATCGGATGCACCTCTCTCCCAAGCCCGTGCTCCACACCGATAATCAATTCCGGTTTTACATAACCGCTCATTACCCTGTCCACCTGCTCTTTTAAATATTGCAGACTTTCTGTAGTATCCGGGTTCATTGGTGATTGAATAATACTAACATTCAGTTTTCTGTTCATATGTTTTTCCTCCACTACTTTTTTATTACAATAAAGTCTAATCTATATAGTAAGTATAATGTCAATTCTTTTTTTGCACTTCTTTTAAAGACTTTTTCCTTAATATTTATAAAAAATCAAACTTTATATTTACTATAATGTTATGAGTAACCATAAGCTCATCATAAAAAGACAAAGGATGATACACAAAATTCTATGTATCATCCTCTGCCTTTTTTATTGGAATCTGAATTTCTGTAATAAAATCTTCTTTTACCTGTGTCAACGCAACACTAATGATGGCGAATTCCAGGGAATCTCCTACAATCTGATACGAATGTCCCTCTATATACTCATATAATTTTTCATACGTATGATGAATCGTATCATATGCCCCCATATGATATCCCGTGACATAATCGCCTGCCGGAATAACATAGGTTTCAAATCCGGGTTTGATGTCATTTTGGTCAATAAAAAATCCTATGCTGTTATAAATTTTAAATTTTTTTTGCTGCAAATTTCCCTTTCGTATCTGTAATACTACTTCGTGATGTTCCGCAGCCGCATCAGGCAATTCTCTTAAATAAGAATCATACATCAGTTTGATATACTGATAAAGATTTTTTATTTCAAAATTAATGGGAATACGATAAGTTGTCCGTGCCGGTTCTCTTCGCAGTTCCACATTTTCTTGTTCTCCCACATCTCTGGACAACTGGATTTTATTCAAAAGCATCTGGTTTTTTACTTTTAATTTTTGTAATTCTGCCAGTTTTTCTTCTATTGCCTTCTGCTCTTTTTTCAGGATTTCTTCTAAATACCCTACTTCTTTTATCTTAATATATTTTTGGATATCATCCAGTGTGAAATTCAGCTTCTTAAGCTGTATGATCAGGGATAGTGCAAAAAATTGTTCATATTCGTAATAACGGTATCCATTCTCTTTATTTACAAAGGAAGGGCGGTAAAGACCGATTTTATCATAATATCGCAAAGTCTGGCTTGATATGTTAAAAAACCTGGCCATTTCTGATATGGTATATCTGTCTTTCATGTTTCTTCTCCTCCCTATCCGACAATATGTGTCAGCAAAATGTATTTCTGTTTCTATTGAATCAGCATTATAATTATGATATAGTATAAATGTAAAAAGAACAACCGCCCACAAGGTGGGTTGACCAGTAATAAAAAATGAACATAGAAATGCCACCTCTTCACTCGCCAAAGTTCCGGGGTGGTTTTTCTATGCTCTATATCATCAGTGACAAATCAAATAAATGAATGTCAGCAGTGACAAAATGAAGGTCAAGCCACCCTGCAACACGATTGTTCTTTTAAATATTTTATCATGTTTTATACTCTACTACAATTCGTAATATGCCCAAAGTTTTTCCTGGCTTTTTTCCATTTTTCAAGTACTTTTTTGCAAAAACAAAACTCTGTGAAACGACAGTTTCCCCTTTTACTCTATCCTGGCTATCAGAGTCTCATATGCCCTTAATTTTGCCTGTCCATTTTCCATCTTCACCTCATCGTAATTAGATAAAACCACCTGTTGTGCACTCTGTATTTTTTCATGTTCAAAGCTCCGTTCTTCTTCTGAAAAGTTATGTATTATCAGCCAGGTCACCTCTCCCAGACTTCTGGTGTATACAATCACAGAATCTTCCTTGGCAAGACGAACCTCATATTGGACATCAGCTAACTACAAACATAAAAACAGCGGTTAGAGCTGGCAGCTTCTAACCGCATGAATAATTATTATAAAGGTTTGATTTGAAAAATAAAATTATTTTTTTAATTTTTATTCTTCTACAATGGCACTGATTTCTACTGTGGAAACCTCGTCTCCTTTTACTCCAAAGGTAATCTTTGTTTCACCTTTTTCATATACCATAGAAGAACCTTTTTCTTTTGTAGGATCACCGTAAGCTTCTGTCACTTCATCTTTTGTGCTTCCAATACTAATTCCTTCTTCTGTTTCTACAGTATCATCCATAAATACTACAGACAGCACATAGTCTTTATCATCTACTGGATAGGTATTTAACTTAAAACCAGGATAGGTGTAAACTTTATCCAGGCCTTCGAAGGCACAGCTTTCAGATTCAAAATAATCATCTGCTTCTCCCAATTCGTCCACTACTTTAGAAGCATCAGCTCCCATCTCTACTTTTACAGAACCGCTGGTAAAGGAATATCCACCTTTTGCTGTGCTTTCTGTTTTTGCAGAAGCCTCCTGGCTTCCTTTTTCTGAATCGCCGCCTCCACAAGCAGAAAGGCTAAGTCCCATCACTAACATAGCTGCTGCTGCATATACTCTCATTTTCTTCATTGTATTTTCCTCCTGTTAATAATTAATAATTTCTCCATATTCTTCCAGTTCTTTGTACTGTGCTTCTTTCATATCCTCATAGAACTGAATTTTTTCTTCATAAACTTTTTCATATTCTGGATTCTCACGGTAGTCTGTGAGGTCATAATTTTCTTTTAAATATGTACCAAAATATTTGGATAATTTCTCTGCCCCATCCAGATTCAAATGAAGCCCCGCATCATAAGTATCTGTATTGTAATCAATCCCTACTTCTTCGGCCATTTTTTCATAGTTGAAATAATCAAGACCATATTTTTCGGCATATGCCTCAATCTGTTCATCCCATTCATCATACCAGTGAGGGAACAAGCTTGGTGACTTCACCAGTACAAACTCAACACCGTTTTCTTCACACAATACTCTCATTTTATCCAGATATTTCATGGCATTGCTTCCCAGGGTGTAGTCTGCCAGTTTGTCTGGTTCCGGAAATCCTTTGACAGGTCTTACATCCACACGCATGTAATAGCCATTGTGAGAAATCTTATCTTTCTTAAACATGTATTTAAAGTCATCCGAAGATAAGTCAGACCATCTGGAATGATACCGCAAAATTGGGAATAAATAATCCAGCATATTTTCCTGTTCTGTCATAGACGCCTGGATTGCCCCCAGTTTGGAAGAAGAAAACTTCATTCCATCAATGGTCATACGATTATACGCCTCGCTTTGAGGTTCATCATACTTTAAAGCCAGCACATTAAAAACAGCTACCTTTGGTTTCTCATAACGCAAGGTATCTTCCAGCATGTAATAGGACTGCCAGGGAAGCTGCTGGGCACTTCCTCTGATATAACTGGTAATCCCAAACTCTTCATATAAGGTAATAGGAGAAAAGTTTTCATATACTTCACAGTCTCCCACGAAAATCACCTCATGGTCTGTGGTTTCTTCATAATATTCTTCCGTAAGTGCACCTTCCACAATATCGGACATATATTTTGGCATTAAGAGTTTTTGCAGAAAGAACAGCACGGTAAACATCACCACAATAAACAATGCCACCGGGGCAATCCATTTTGGAAATTTCTTGTTTTTCATCCTGGTTCTTCCTCCTAAAACTGATTATAAATAAACTGGCTCTGGTCATATCCAATGCCATATGCCCCAAATACAATCACAGCAAGTACCAAAAGACCAAATACAGCATATTTACACCAGGCAGGACAGGCAAAAATCAAATCCCTGACACTTCCTTTTTTCTCCTGTATCAGGCTCACTGTCAAAAGTATCAGGAAGCAGATAAACAACAGTACATAATCCGCCACAGTAAGTCCCAATCCCAGAAATGCCTCGGCATTTAAATCTGCCAGATTGAATTTTGTAAACATGTTTCCAAACATCTTAAAGGTCAAAGGCACATCTCGGTAGCAGTCAAACATACGCAGGCAGCTCATGAGCAGAATAGTTCTGATAATCTCAAAGGCTCCGTACCATTTCTTATCTTTCACATGGAAACGATTGTGAAATTTCGCATATAAGGGCTCTAATTCCTGAGAAATCATAATCACAACAAAGTTCATAAGACCCCATACAATAAAATTCCAGCTTGCTCCGTGCCAGATACCTGTGGTAAACCACACTGCAAAAGAGGATAGATATACCGGCACACGTTTTCCAATCACTTCTCCGAATTTTGCCCTGGAAAACTTAGAAAGTTTCAGCATGGGCTTACACACAGAAATCGGATAGAAAATATAGTCTGTAAACCAGGTACCCATGGTAATATGCCATCTCTTCCAATATTCCTTAATATTCTTAGACAGATAAGGTCTTTGGAAGTTCTCTGTCACCTTGATTCCCATGGTCTGAGCAATACCAATGGTAATGTCAATACCACCAGTGAAATCTGCATACAATTCCAGAGCATAGAACAACATTCCCACCAATACAAATCCACCCTGATAAGTTTCTGGATCATGGATAATAGCATTCACTGCGGTAAGAATCCTGTCTGCAATGACAGCCTTCTTAAAATATCCCCAGGTAATCCGGTAAAGTCCGTATCCTACTACTTTTGTATCAAACTTATGCTGTTCAAACAAAGACTGAGCTAAATCGTTAAATCTGCTAATCGGCCCCTGTACAAGCTGAGGGAAAAAGGACACAAACAACGCCAGTTTAAAGGGATTCTTCTCTGCCTTACTGGTTCCACGATATACATCAATGATATAACCCATGGTCTGAAAGGTGTAAAAGGAAATTCCCATAGGCAGCACCAGATTCACAAAGGAAAGATGTCCATCGCTGTGAAAAGCACTGAGGATTCCATTGATATTTGCGATCATGAAATTGGTGTATTTTAAAACTGCCAGAATACCAAGATTGAAAAACAGGCACACCAAAAGCCATTTCCATTTTTTGGCTTTCACCTTTCCCTTATAAGCCTTTTTCTCTTCCCGGCTCAATTCACCTTTTTTTGCTTTTAAATAGGTTTCCTGCTCTGTTTGCAGGTTATCCAGCTTCCTACTTACCAGATAAGCAGACACTGTAGTTGCTCCTATAAAAATCAAATAGGAAGGGCTGGCAAGAAAATAAAACACATAACTGGCTACCAAAAGAAGTGGCCACTGGCACTTCTTTGGAAGCAGATAATATAATAAAAAAACAATGGTAATAAATCCAATAAAACTATATGATGTAAAAAGCATAAGAACCTCGCTTATTCATCTTCCAGACGGCAGATTAATTCATACAGTGCTGAAGCAGAGTTGAAATTTTCTGGAATAATTTCCTCCGCTGGGATTACGACATCATATTCTTCGTTTACTTCTGAAATGATGGTGACAATATCGAAAGAATCAATAATCTTGTCATCAACTAACGTGTTACAGGTTTCAAAATCCACTTCTGGGTGCAGGTCATTTAAAATTTCTAATAATGCTTCCATACTTATTTTCTCCTTTTCTTCTCTTGGTAAATTTCTTTTAATTTGTTTCTGTCAATCTTACCATTAGCTGTCAGCGGCATTTCTTCCAGAGCATAGACCTGATTTGGAATCATATATCTTGGAAGGGTACTCTTCAAAGATGTGACCAGATCTTTCACTTCTCTTTCTCCTGTGTAGAAGAGAATGATTTTGCCCTTTTCTTTATCATAAATACAGCAAGCGCTGCGAATGCCCTCATTCATATTCACATGGGCTTCAATTTCTCCTAACTCAATCCTGTGTCCCATGTGCTTAATCTGATAGTCTTTTCTGGAGATAAAAACAAGTTCTCCATATTCATTGAACTTTCCAATATCACCTGTACGGTAAATCAATTCATGATAATAAGGATTTAAAGGATTCTGCACAAAAACCTCATCCGTCTTTTCAAAATTATTATAATACCCCAGGGTCAAGGCTGTTCCTCGGATACACATTTCCCCTGGTTCACCTTGGGCTGGAATCTGGTTTTTCTCATCTAAAAGCAGAATTTCTGTATTCTTAAAAGGACGGCCAATAGGGATGCTCTCTCCCTCTTCAAAATCCCTGTTTACCTCATAATAGCAGCTCATTCCTGTTGCCTCAGTAGGTCCATACAAGTTAATAAAACGGGCGTTAGGAAGAGCCTTTTTCCACAAATGAAACTGCTTGATAGGAAATACTTCGCTTCCAAAAGCTACGGTATGAAGGTATTTTGGAATCACCTTGTCAAAGGTCTTCATAGAAGAAATCATAGTCAGAGCAGATACCACCCAGCACACGGTATTAATCTTGTACTCATTCAGAAATTCCACCAGTTTCAGGGGAAACATAAACAATTCCTTGGGAACCAGATAGGTTGTGGCTCCATATTTCAAAGAAGAAAACAGTTCTTTTAAACAGGCATCAAAATACAATGGTGTCTGGTTTGCCAATACGGAATCTTCACTTATCTGGAGCACTTCGGTAAGATTTTCCACATAGTCAATGACAGACCTGTGGCAGGCTGCCACCCCTTTTGGAATCCCTGTAGAACCGGAAGTAAACACAATATAAATAGGGTCTGTATCAATGGAGTTGTCTCTGATTGTTTCCAATTTTTCTTCTTTTACAGGAGTCTGAACCATCTCATCATAGAGAAGGATTTCTCCCTCAAAATCCTGAAATCCATCAATGAGTCCTCTGGTGCTTTCATCACAGATCACAGCTCTTGGTTTCAGATTCTGAAAAATCAGTTCAATACGGAATGCCGGCATTTCTTCATCCATAGGCACATAAAAACAGCCACTATACACGACACCCCAAAAAGCAGTAATCATATGTGGATGTTTCTTCATATAAATAACAATGGGTTCTTTTTCATAGCCTTTTTCAAGCAGGCAGGTTCCTATACTTCTGGAAGCATCAAATACTTCCTGAAAGCTCATCCCCATTTCTCCATTGGCAAATGCAGTTTTATCCGGAACCCGCTTTACTGTATGTTCCAAGTATTCCAAAATATTTCTTTGCATTTTCTTTCTCCTTATACCTTAATCAAATTTTCATAAGGTTCTTTCACTTCTTTTTTACATTGTTTCAGGGCATATTTTGCCAGAACTTCCAGGGTATCTACATACCCATCTCCAATATCATAGTCTTTTTTTATAAGAGATAATTCTGTACATCCAAGAACCAGAACCCCAGCTTCTTTTTCTCTTAAGTGGTTGGAAACCCTCCTGAATTTGTCCATATCAGGAGGTAATCCTGCTTTGATATCCCTATAAATCAAATCCATAATATCCTGCTGGTACAATGGCTCCGGAATCACTGTTTCCATCCCCATGGACTCTAGCTCTTTCTGAAAAATACCACTTTGAATGGTTCCATCTGTAGCCATAATCCCGACAGATTGAATACCTTTGTTTCGTATTTCCAGTACGGTTTTCTGTATTCCATGAAGTACAGGAACCGGAATTTCTCTGGACAATTCCTCATAAAAGTAATGAGCCGTAATACAGGGAATAGCAATACAGCCTGCCCCTTGTACAGCCAGCTGCTTTCCCAGCCTGATCATTTCATCCACAGGATTTTCTTCTGATTTTCCAAGGATATAAGCTGTCCGGTCTGGGATTTGGGGCATGTTATAAATAATCATCTGCAAATGATCCTGGTCTTTTTCTGCCTTTGTCATCTGAATCAGCAGTTCCATAAAATATGCAGTTGCAATGGGACCAAGCCCTCCTAAAATTCCTAATGTCACACCATTCGCCTCCTAATCAACAGAAGAATCTTCTGTAGGTGTTGCAGGATATTTGCTCTGGTCAAAAATATGACTATTCTTATGAGCCTTTGAATAATTCAAAATTTCCTCATCTGTAAGCAGGAAAAACTCTCCTCCTCCCTGCCTTGGAGTCGTATCAAAATGATACCAACCATCTCCTACGTCCACCAAACTCCAGTAATGTCTGGAATGACTCGTGTCACTCTTCTCAATATCCAGATTTGGAATTCCCGCCTGAGTCAGCAGTGCTTTGGCTGTAGCAAAGAAAATAAAACAGTCGCCTTGTCTTGTAGTAAATCCCTGATGTGCCCCATTGGTCCAGCTTTCCTTTTCTGAACTATTCACATAACCTATGTTCGTTCTTGTCCAATCATAAATGGCTCTTGCCATTTCTTTTTGGGTCATATCATCATCAATAATCTCTGCCAGAACTTCATCAGCTTCTTTCTCTACTTCTTCCGGCTCCACATAATTTTCCGGTTTTTCCTTAATGGTAATAGTTGTTTTTTCCTCTGTCTTATTCCCTGCCCTGTCCTTGGCTGTATAGATGACATCATATGTACCAGGTTCTTCTTGATTCACATCGCTTTTGTCAATTTCCAATTTTACTTTTTTATCACAGTTATCGGTTACTGTAATCTCTGCTTTGTAAGAAATCGGGTCACCTGCAAATCCAGTAAGAGGCGCTACACCATTAATCTCTGGTGCTTCCTTATCTTCTATCACTTTGATTTCTGATGAAACTTTCGCAGTATTCCCTCCCTCATCTGTAAGCACAACAGTTGCAGAGACTTTTCCCTTTTTCGATAAATCCGGCTTTTTCTCAAAGCTACATTTCACATCTGTGGCATCCTGAATATCTGTCACCAGCTCTTTTGCCTTCAAGTCTCCGTCGATATCAATGGTCATATTCTCTGCTTTCGCCTTTGGCGGTGTAGTGTCCTTGACAATGAGCTTGCAAGTTCTCTTTTTCCCTTTGGCTTCAATAACAATCTCCTGTTCTCCAACATGATTCAAATCCACTTTTGACATATCTGTAACAAATTTTGCATCTGCCTTTTTCTTCAAAAAGTCAGAAACTTTAAGTTCTTTCGTTCCTGCTTCCACAGTGACTTTCTTAGATACTGGATTTGAAAAAAACAGCTTATATCCAAAAAAGAGCAGCACCACTGCTGCAATTCCTACGACAGACAGCTTTTTTATCATCTCTATTTTTTGTTTTCTAAGCTGTTCCTCCCGCCGTCTTTGAATAGCCCTTCTACGTTTCCGCTCCAGATATTCCTGGTATTCTCTCTCATTTTCCTCTTCCAGCGCCAGACATTCCTCTAGACCACTCCTACGTCTGTAGGAAGCAGATGTTCCTGCATCATAGGCAGTCCTTACCCGTCTGGCCGTGTTTTCTCCCGGATTTCTTCGCCCTGACTGTTGATTCCTGGAGTGCTGGGTACTACCGCTCCCTGGGCGCTGCCTCCCTGGTTGTCGGGAGCTGCTATTTCCGGATCTCCTTCTATATTCATATTCATTCATTCTTTTTCTCCATAAAATCCTTTTTATTTCTTTTTTATGAAAATTATTTCTGTTTTTTTACATAACCTCTGTTTATTCTATTCTCCCATGTGCATATTGTCAATATTTTATTGCAAATTTGCCCTTAACCATATCTTTAAACTCGGCACAGATAGTTTTCCATTTTCAATATATAAAAAATGGATGCCGACACGACACCCATTTATGATTTCTTTTTATACTCCATATAGACCAAGCACAATGACCTTGATTTTGTATTTACACATTATAACTGATGTACTCTGGCATTTTTCCTTCTTCTTGGTACTGTCTAAACAGATAAAACAGAATATGTAATGCCATCACATCAATATTTTCATCCGGTGTACACTGCCAACAATTACTGCAGTTCTCAATAATAATTCGTCCATCGCTAATCATCTGCGGATAATCCACACTGACTGGAATACGCTTGATGATTAGTTTTTTTCTTCCACTTGGCATCTTTTTTAATTTCTCATGAATTTCAGGTTCAGCAAAGCAGTCACGAGAAATCGTTATTGTCCCATCATATACGTGATCTTCATTTCTATACTCAGGTTCATTCAAATTGTAACCGCCATATTCATACATAACTGTTTTTTCATCTTCTAAAACGAGATTAGCACGTGCTCCAATTCCACGACTCATTTTGTCACCCCTATTGTACAATCACTGGTTTATCATCCTTTTGCTTCATATTTGAATAAAAGGCTTTCAATTGTTTCTGATATAACCATTCTAAGTATTCTGTTTCTATATACAGATTGGGACATACCTTTACTTTAGCTTTTGCTTTTTTTAGATCCCTTTCCATCTCTTTTTTCAAATTATCTATATCCGTAGCTCCAAAAGCTTCGTATTCTGCTGTCAGAGCAGAAAAATAAACTTCCAACATACCGGACCAGCGTTCTTCTAACTGGAAAATATTTTCTACTGCTTCTATTTTTTCTTCTATGTAAGCCTTTTTTCTATTCTCTGGCACCAATTTTACTCCGTCTTGATCCTCATGATGTGTAAATTCAATCTTTACCTGTTCTCGAATCACATCAAGATAAGGAAGAAAAATTTTTCGTATATCTTGGCTTTTTCTATAAAAAGGAGACCGGATTCCTTTATAAATCTTATTACAAGTAGGGCAGCAGAAATACAGATTATCCGGATGCAAAGCCAAACAAGGCACAAAAGCTTTTCCAAAATAATGTTCAATTTCGTCTTCCTTCTCAGCGTTTGTCATGGATTGAAGACATACTGGACATACTGTCCTTAAGGGTGCATTTTTCCCTTCAAAAAACTTTTCAGCAAGCTCTTTCCTGCCAAACTTCTTTCCCCTTACCTCAAACTGGCTGGAATATAAAGATATATTATAAAAATACAAATAAAAACCTTTTAAAATTTTATGATATTCTGGTTTCAATGCCGTGCTTTCCAGCTTAAACTCACTTGTGTGTTCCTGAGAAAAAGTATGATCATGAACAATGGCCTTGTAAATCTTTTTTCTTTCTCTTCTTTCTAAAAGAAAAAGCTGGTCAATGGCGCTATGCATTTCTTTTCCATTTTTTGCGTCTCTTTTGTAAACCAGATACAACCATTTCCCAGGTATTCCGGCAAAAGCAATCCATTCTGACTCTTGAAACTCAGTACTGGCAGACTGTGCTGCAAATTGAAAGAAGGATAGCAAGTATTCGTTAATCTCTTTTAGAGTATTTTCATGATTTCCTTTATCCATCTCCCAAAACATTATTTTCACCTCAATTCAGAATCTTCGCCAAACAATTGGTAATACTGTTCATATAAACGAAACCGCTGAAATCCTGGCCCTAGTTTACCAATGTTCTCCTCCATTTTCTTCTTATCTTTCTCTCTCATCATTTGCTGAACCGTTTCCCTGGCATAGCTTCCAATGGCATTTGCATGAAAAACTTCCTTGGCAATAGTATCTCTATGGGCTGCAAAAGTAGAAATTCCCGCTGGACGCACCTCTGTATTTTCTCCTGGAACCTGATGTATGAGCATAAGCTGCTCTTGTCTGGCATCTGTAAGAAGCAAAGTCGAATGGGTAGCAATCAGAAACTGATGATGTGTATTCTTACTTAATTCATACAGAATTTTCATAAAATCTTTGTTCCAGTCATCATTAAAATGTACATCCGGCTCATCATATAGAAACAACGTATTTTCCCCGCAATAAGGCTGTGCCATCAATACCAGTCCAGTTCTTGCCAACCACATGAGTTCTCCATCGCTTAAAGCTTCCAGACTATATAATCCCTTTTCATTTTCCATTTTGTATAAGAATTCCAGGTTGTCAATAACACCGAATTCGTGAGCAGTTAGGAGTACTGAAAGAAGCATAAAAGGATTCCCGCCAAAAAATTGCTGCAATCCAGGATGAAAATAAGACTCAGAAAGGTCTACGTCCATTTTCTGGAACAAAAATACTGCCGTAGATTCTTCCAAAAGGCTTCCATCCTCTCCTGTCTGACCAGATGACCAGCCATGTTTTATATAGTCTGCTTTCATTCCATTCTCTGATTTCCCCTCTCCAAGCAGTCTTTCCAAAAGATTCAGCTGTGGAAGATCCCCTGAACGTTCCAGTACCTCCCTGTGAACTCGAAAGGAAAATGCTGAAGGAATCATCTTCCTACTCATTCGTTTTAGCAGCATTTCTCTTAATCTACAGTATTCCCATGCTTCTTTTCTGTTATCTTTCTCATATAAATCCAACGGAAAAACTGAAAAAAGGACTGGCAAAATAAATTTTGAGGTTTCTGCATCCAGAGAAAGAACCTTTGGATTATTTTCCAATTGTTCACAATATGCCAGAATCTTATTTACCTGCTGATTGTCAGCCTCCTCTTCTAAAAGAGACAAATCATATAATTCTTCTACCAACGCCTCTTTACTGGATTTTAAGAGAATTTCTTCCATGGAATGGTTGGCTCCAGAGCAATAGGAAACCATTCTATCCGGCAAATATTCATTTGGAATTTTGTTTGTCTGAATTGTCTCACCTTGTTTTTTTATTTCTACTCTAAGTTTTCCATCCATCTTTTCTTGTATATCTGACATAACTTGAATAATCGTTCCATCTGGCATACGATATCTGATTTTAAACTCAAATCCAGGTACTTCTTCCTGCATAATTCTTGAAAAAATCAATCCTATTGCTTCCAATAGACTTGATTTTCCAGATCCATTTTGTCCAATTAAAAAATTAACAGATGCAGAAGATTCTTGTTCTTTAAAAGATAAGGAAACTTTTTTCAGACTTTTGTATCCGTCCAGATATAGGTATTCCAGTTTCATAGTTCCTCCTTTTTCAGCAACGATTTATATTTCTGTATGGTCACTGGCTTTTCTCTCGAATCCATCAAGAAACTTTCCCCCAACATAACTTTTTCTGGAATAGTTTTTTCTAAAAATCCTAATCCCATTAAAATTTTCACTGCTGCCTTAGCATCCTGAATCGTATGCTTTCCATAAACTTTTGGTTGTTTTCTACTCAACATTTGGAATACAGTATGTATAGGCATTGGCTCTTCTGTATTTGCAAAAAGTTCCAGAACTCCCTGCTGAAAATCTGATAAATCATTAAAAACTTCCCATTCTTTTCCAGAAAGAAACTGTCTCCACTCTGTCTCTTTTCCAACATTCTCTTCTAGTTTTTCTTTCTTTTTTAAATGATAATACTGGATAAATAACTCTTCATCCGGCTCCTCCAGTTCCTTCCATCTACGAAAATTCTTTGATAAAAAGGCAGTAAAAGAGGAATATAGTAAGCTATGATATAACCTCTTCACCCCCTCTGTCTGCTCCTCTAATTTTCTATCTATATTTTCTGCTCTTTTAACAAGGTTCCCTATCTTTTTCTGAACTTCCATAGCAACCCTCGGCACCGGAAATTTCATAAGGAAATTCTGATTCATAAGATGTTTTCCTTCGTAAAAATCAATGCCCAAGCAATCCCTTCCATAATATACCCATAAGAGCAGAAACTCTGGTATTAACTTTTCCTTATGAATCCGCACTCTCCATATAGCATCAGGATTATATATTTTTTTCTGTTGTTCTTTAGAAAGTATACAAAAATGGGTCTCATTTTCATCCTTGCGTTTCTGGAATAGCAGTTCTCCCATCATTTGCGGATACGCTTCTGAATTTTTTTTATCCTCCACATCCTTCCCATCGGAAATAGGTTCTATAAAAAAATTTCCTAGTGGAAGGGTCTGCTTTTTTGCAAGCGCTTCTCTTACCTGGTGATACATAGCCTGGTAAAGAATTTTTTGAAGCACTTCCCTGATTTCTCCCTGCTTCTCCAACAGTTGTTCCCCATGTTTCATAATTCCTACAATATATCTTTGTTCCTCCAAACAAGGGAAAAGAATTGAAGTTTGCTCTAATTTTGTCTTTGTCAGATTTGGAATAGTTACTGTATTCGCTCTTTCTTCTAACCAAGGTCTGAAAAACTGAAAATAATAATACACATACTCAGACAGGAGCTCACTTTCGTCAAACACCATAGCCTGTACTGCTTGATTTACTTTGACTTCTCTTCCAGCGATTGCAGTCTTTCCAATGGTCCCGGACACAGACAAAAGCAAAGCACCCTTTGGCACCCTTCCTTTCACTTGTTCTGCTCCTTCCCAAGTAAGATACAGCTCTGTTTCTTTCAGTTCTCCCCCTCGCAAATCCCCTGCACGTACAAAAGGAATTCCCTCTTTCCCACAATAGTAGTCCTTATTATTCCGTCTTGGTGTGGATCCACGTACCCATAATTTTACTACTTCTTTTAACGTTTTTTTCTTCCAGTTACTCATAGGCCACGAACCTCCACAAGAAGTTCCTCCATATCTGAAAGAAGTTCCTTTTGTTTTTGAATCAGATCTTCTAATATCTGTTGTGGATCTTCAAAATCCAACACCTGTCTCTTAGCTGGTTTATAATACTCTGGCAGTAAATTCCATCCAGAGGCTTCTACTGATTTTCTTTCTGCAAACCAGAATTCCTGAAACTCCCAATTCCCAGGAGTCCGAATCAAGTTATAATTTTCCAGAAAATTCTCTGTCTTTTCTCTCCACTGTTCAAATAAATACTCTCTCTGGTTCCATATATCAATTAAGCTCCCATCTGATTCTGCTTCTAAGTCGTAGAAAAATACATATGGATGCCTTTCATTCCATTCCTCCTTTATAAAAAGGGATGCCTGTGTCTTGAAATTTTTAATCAGTAAAACACTGGACTTCACTGTACTAAAATGGAACGTGCTTTTAGGAAGGGACACAATTGCCTCAATAGAATATTCTGTAAACATCCATCTACGAATATCCACAAATTCTGCTTTTGTTGAAAACAAAAAACTATCCGGTACAACAAGAACTGCCATGCCGCCCGATGCAAGAGCCAAAACACTCTGTACAAGGAAGAATCCATACCTAGTCTGGACACGAATTGGCATCTGAATTTGAATTTCAGTAGAAAGTCTTTCTTTTGTATTTGTAAAAGAAGGATTTGCAAAAACAATATCGTAAGCTTTTTCTGCTCCTTTAGGCAAAAAGTCCCTTTTTTCCAGATAGATTCTCTTTCCAGAAAGAATGCTTAAAAGCTGCACTCCTATTCTCAGTTGTCTATCTGATTCATATCCTCGTAACACAGCCTTCGGCCAATATTGTCCTGTTGCAATCAGCACGGTTCCTGTGCCAGCCTGAGGGTCTAAAATGGAAAGTTTTTCTCCGCCTCTATCTGAATTTTTCTCCAAATCTAGTATCTGTGCAAAAATTTTCACATAGATATCTGGTAACACATACCGTTCTGAATTTCTTTTATTACAGACACAAAGTTCGTACATTCCTCTGACTGCTTTATAACAAAAATCTTCATCTTCTACTTTATGACAAATATCTAAAAGAGTTTCCGAAACCTGCAAAATTTGACGCAATATAGAAGTCTTTTCTATAAAAAGCTGATATTCAAAGACATCTCTATACCAATCTGCTTCCCGCATTTCTCTCCAAATTTCCTTCTGGAATTTGTAAACCCATTCCTCCACTTCCTCACTGGTCATTTTGAGATAATCATGTTTTACAGAAGAGTCCTGTTCTCTTTGATAGCATGCTCTCCCAATAAGCAGATAACAAAAATCCTGAAAAAGAGACAACAAATCTTCGTCGTATTCCATACGATAAAAATCAATCAGGGAACGAAATTCCCTGAGAATCTTGTCCAAATATTCTTTATTGTTATCATTCATATGGTACACCTCTGTAATTGCAAAATTCTTTCGTATTGTGGCACAATTGTTTTCTATGAATAGTTTATCATGCTTCCATATCTCTGTGAAGTAAAAATCTGTGTTTCCTTTTCCATATAATCCGAAAACATGCTATAAATTTCTTCTTTATTTTTAGCTGTCAACTTTACTCCACAACAAACGTCGGTTTTCAATTACTCTTCTGAAGAAGCGCAATTGTCTCTGTATGTGTTGTCACTAACATTGGAATACACATCCTTTACCTTGTCACTAACATCGGAACACATTTTTTTCGCTTTGTCCACGACACTAGCAGATTTTCCAAACCGCTTCTTTGCATTTTCAATTTCGTTTTTAAATCCTGTTTTATATATGAAAGTAATTTTATAGGGATCTTTTTCTCCGTTTTCATCGTAACCGCCAACGATTACCTTTTCAATTATACTCTCAAATATACCTCTGTCAAATTCCTCTAACACCTCATTTTGAGACAATGCTTTCTTAAAATCTGCAATTCTCCTTTGCAGAGAACCTTCTTCATCCGCCTGCTGTTGAAAATACTCCAGCTTAGCTTTTGCATTGCTTAAATCTGTCTTAAGGCTTACATCTGTTTCTTCATAAATATCCTTTTCAACAATGCCGCTCAAATAATTATCCAACAGCTTCTTTCTCTTACATGAAAGATTATCAATCTTTTTTTGCATCTTATTCAACTGATCCTCTGCAGAATTTTCTCCAAGTGCTTTTTCCGTACGTTTTAGAAATTCTTCTATTACATCTTTATTGTCTCTGCAAAGCATCCGATATGACTCCACGAAGGCTTCCTCTATTACCTGCTCCGGGATTCCCTTACTGTCCGGGCAGAAACGCTTACCCTCTTTCGTGGCTTTCACGCATTGCCAGATAGTTTTCTTATATTTTGAATTGCTGTGCCAACGTCTGCGTGAAAGATTAGCTCCGCAGAATCCACATTCCAACAAGCAGCTAAAAGCATACTGCCGACTGAATTTTTCTCTTTTTCCCGGTGTAACACCATGCTTGCGATTTCCGTTTCGGCGGCTCCTGATTTCCTGCGCTCTGGCAAACATTTCTTCTGAGATAATCGGTTCATGATGATTGTGTATGTAATACCGATCTTCTTCCCCCAAATTCTCCAACCGCCTTTTTGAGATTGGATCGACTGTAAATGTTTTTCCTAACAAAATATCGCCTTTGTATTTTTCGTTATTTATGATTCCCATGACACTGGATGACACCCAGGGATTTCCTTTTATTGTCATTATCCCCTGTTCATTCAGTTCTCTGGCAATCATTGTGCTTCCGGCTCCCGCTACATACCGTTCAAATATATAGCGGACAACCTTTGCGCCTTCTTCGTTAATGGAAATGGATTTTGTAGCCACATCATAATCATAGCCCAAACATCCCTGAAAACCAACGAGTTCTCCCCGTTTCATTTTCATCTTCAGACCCTTTTTCACATTTGCTGAGGTATTTTCAACCTCCTGCTGTGCAACAGAGCTTAAAATCGTGATAAGAA
>CAJKMA010000048.1 GCA_905200905.1 uncultured Bacillota bacterium | reverse complement strand
GTTTTAGGTGTCTATGCTGACGGGGACGGCTCAATTCTCCTTATCCCAATCCTGCAGCGTTTCTCCTCCATCCACTACAATTTTCCCATAATGAGGATCAATATAATCATAATCCTGACAATCATATTTATGGTTGGAAGGGGAAACAAAAACAGGATTAAAATAGATCACTTCCACGCCTAAATCCTGAAGATAGTCTAACTTATCCCAAACCCCCTGCAAATCTCCACCATAAAAATCCCGCACATCCATGGCCTGGGGAGGACGATTCCAATCCTCTACCTTTTTTACTTTTTCATCAATATAACAATATTCTCCCGTGACCACATCATTCTGCTGGTCTCCATTACAAAAACGGTCTACAAAAATCTGGTACATCACAGCTCCCTTCGCCCAATCCGGGGTCTGAAAGCCCGGCACAATGCCAAAGGAATAATGTTCATCTACTTCTCTGGTTACACCGCTCTTATTATAAAAACAATGAATCCTTCCCGAAATAATTTCAAAATAATAATGAATCGTTTCTGTTCCTATTCGGATAGTAATTCCATAATAATCAAACCCATCCTTAGATTCGATAAGATTCATCTGCTTTTTTTCTTCTCCACATATGAGATATACAAAGTCCACATTATTTTTCTTAGTACGAATCCGGATACTCACCGTATCGCCTGGTTGTGGTTCTACTGGTGTTCTATAATTTTCTGTTTCATCACTAAATACCGCACGTTTGTTAAAGTTCGGACGCATATTCGCCACATATTCCTGAACTTTTCTAGCATCCACTAGGTTTTCGTAATTCATATTGCATCCTCCTTTACTCTTATTTTATCCTACACCCATATGTTATGCAAGTAAAAACGCCAATCTTTCGATTGGCGTTTTTGGAGAAGGTATTTCTTCTTATGGGGTGTAGCAAAAACTATATAATGTATTGGGGGGTTTTTACAGTTATTATAATACCATGAGCCCCCGAAAAAGTCTGCACAATCTTGCTTTTTTTTCGAAGATTTTTTTGAGTATTTTTTACATACCTGGTTCTTACTTTCCCTAACAACCTCCATAATTCTGCATAAAATCTGTCTAAAACAAAGCTTCAAACTCTTCCTGACCAATTTTTTCTTTTTCCAAAAGCAAATCTGCACATTTATGAAGTACATCTTCATGCTGACCAATAATACTCTTCGCTTCCTCATAAGCCTCATCAATCAACTTCTTTACTTCTGCATCAATAAGAGCTGCTGTCTGTTCTGCATAATTTCTGGTATGAGCCAAATCTCTCCCAATAAAAACTTCATCATCATCACTACCATAATGAATCATTCCTACTTTTTCTGACATACCATACTGTGTTACCATAGCTCTTGCCATTTGTGTCGCCTGTTTAATGTCCTGAGATGCTCCAGTTGTAACATCTTTAAAAATCATTTCCTCTGCTGCACGACCGCCTAATGATACCACAATATGCTCCCGCATCTTTTCTTTACTATTAAACATTTCATCTTTCTTAGGCAAAGGCATGGTATAGCCGGCAGCCCCCATTCCTGTGGGAATAATGGAAATGGTATGCACAGCTTCCATTTTAGGAAGCACATGGAACAAAATAGCATGACCTGCCTCATGATACGCTGTGATTCTCTTCTCTTCATCAGAAATCACACGGCTCTTCTTTTCTGCACCAATTCCTGTTTTAATAAAAGCCTGACGAACATCACCCTGATTGATAAAGTATCTGCCATCCTTTGCAGTAAGAATGGCTGCTTCGTTCATCAGATTTTCCAAATCTGCTCCTGTATAGCCTGCGGTAGTTCTTGCTAATTCTTTTAAATCTACATCTTCACCCAGAGGCTTTTTCGCTGCATGAACCTTCAGAATTTCTTCTCTTCCCTGAACATCTGGCTTTCCAACACCAACCTTTCGGTCAAAACGTCCTGGTCTAAGAATTGCAGGATCTAAAATATCCACTCGGTTTGTGGCAGACATAACAATAATCCCTTCATTGACACCAAAACCATCCATTTCTACCAGAAGCTGGTTCAAAGTCTGCTCTCTCTCATCATGTCCGCCTCCCATACCAGTACCTCTTCGTCTGGCCACAGCATCAATTTCATCAATAAATACAATACAAGGTGCATTCTTTTTAGCTTCTTCAAATAAATCTCTTACTCTGGAAGCACCCACACCAACAAACATTTCTACGAAATCAGAACCGGAAATAGAGAAAAATGGTACTCCGGCTTCTCCTGCTACCGCTTTAGCCAACAAAGTTTTACCAGTACCCGGAGGTCCTACCAAAAGAACACCTTTGGGAATTCTGGCACCTACCTTAGTATATTTCTGAGGATTTTTTAAGAAATCCACGATTTCCTCTAATTCTTCTTTTTCTTCCTGAAGTCCTGCCACATCCTTAAAAGTTACTTTTTTATCAGCATCGGTAGACATCTTTGCGCGGCTTTTTCCAAAATTCATCATTTTGTTGTTTCCGCCTCCAGACATCTGGCGATTCATCATTGTAATCACAAAAATAATCATGCCTCCGGTAATCAGCAACGGCAAAATAGAAGACATAAAGAGATTATCTCTTGGTACTTCTCCCACATAAACACGGGAAATTCCAGCCTTCTCTACCATTTCCTGAACTTCCTTTACATCCAGGGAATAGAAACTCTTATCTCTTCCATCCTTTGTTTTAACAATGACCTTTCCTGTCGGAACTTCCCTATTGGGTTGAATGTGTATCTCAATTACCTGCTTCTTGGAAAGTGCCTGCTCAAAATCCTGCTCTGTAAAATCTGTTTTTCCGGAAGCCTGTTTCATTACTATACTTACAATGAATAAAACTCCCACAAACAACAAAACCGTAGGCAGCCAGCTTCTTGCCTGTCTATTCACTTCTTTCTTTCTCCTTTCCGGAATTCTTAAAGTTCTACCACACCTATGTATGGAAGATTTCTATATTTCTGGGCATAATCCAGCCCATAGCCCACTACAAACTCATCCGGGATATTAAAACATACATAATCTACCTTCACATCCTTGACTCTTCTTTCCGGTTTGTCAAGAAGGGTGCACAGACGCATACTATTTGGCTTTCTCTGTTTCAAAATCTCCAGCAAATAACTGAGAGTTCTTCCAGAATCAATAATATCCTCTACAATCAGGACATCTTTGCCCTCAATGGTCTCATCCAAATCTTTCACAATGCGGACAACACCGCTAGAGCTGGTATCATCTCCATAACTGGAAACAGACATAAAATCCATACTAACTGGAACAGAAATTCGCTTTGCCAATTCACAGGTAAAGAAAACTCCGCCCTTCAATACGCAAATTAAATGAACACTTTTTCCTTCATAATCCTTGCTAATCTGTTCTCCGATTTCACGGATTCTCTGATCTACTGCTTCTTCACTTAATAACTGGCGAATTTTTTCACTCATCTTTGTCTACTCCTTTAACATGTACTTTTAACACTGTTTTTGTCTGACTGGTTACTTTATAATACTGGCTAATCCGATAGCCAACAACCCACAGGATATGGCTTCCCTCAGCCAAGAGCGTTAATTTCTCCCGCTCTTCTCTTGGAATTTTACAGTCAATGAAATAGTCCTTTATTTTTTTCCTTCCTCCCGTATCTGTTATGGTAAGGAAATCTCCTGGCTTTCTATGCCGAATTTCAAGACTACTTTTTATTTTATCATAATCAAACCATTTCGTATATGTTTTTTCAAGAATTTGCTGGTTTTCCCATGGAAAAATCTCAAGTTCCAACTCCTTTAAAGGTGCTTCCCCTGAATCCGGAAGCCGAACATAAAGGTCTCCATACACCTGACTTGCCAGAACACCTCCTGGAAGAGACACTGAGGCTCCTGTACGCCCTTTTCCAAGGGATAAGATACTCTCCACATGAAATGCTGTTAAATCCTGCTTCTTATCTGCTGCCTGCTCCAATACCATGCGAATAACATAAGACTGCATAAGTTCTTTTTCTAAAAACAACTCTTTTCGTATCCAGTATCCGTTTTCTCTTTGTTCCACATATTCTCTATACAACATATCCGCCTGTCCGGTAAGATATTCCTCAATAGCCTGAAAGGTATCTGCTGCCTGAGCAATATGACTCACTGCTTTGGGATTAATTTTTTCCATTTCTGGAATAATTCTATGACGGATTCGATTTCTGGTGTATTCCAGCTCTTGATTTGTACTGTCTATCATCCAAGGTATTTTCTGTTGTCTTAAGTATGTTTCAATTTCTTCTCTGGTTACCTTTAATAAGGGACGGATATATGCAACTCCTTCTCCAATTTCCTGAATCGGTCGTATTCCTCCCATCCCAGCAGCTTTTGTTCCTCGGATAAGATTATGCAAAACCGTCTCTGCATTGTCATTTTCATGATGAGCAAGGGCAATCACTGCCTTTTTCCCAAGACTGGCTGCTTTTTCTTCAAATGCCCTGCGCCTTACCATTCTTCCAGCTTCCTCCAAAGAGCGTTTTTCCTGCTGGGCAATGGCAGGTACAGAATATGTATATACCGTAAAAGGCACGCCAAGCCTTTCGCACAGCTTCTTGGCATATTCCTGGTCTCTTAGAGCCTCCTGTCCCCGAATTCCATGATTGACATGGATCCCCAGCAGATGAAAAGGCCTTCTTTTCTGGTATTTGCTTAACAAAAACAACAGGCATACCGAATCTCCACCGCCGGAAATTCCGACAATGACCTGGCTGCCCGCTTCTATCATATTGTATTTTTCTATATAGGAAAATACTCTTTCTTCTATATTCATCTCTCTGTTTTAATTCCTCCAAAGTCCTGCTGTAAGAATTGTCATATCATCTTCTGCCTTATAACCACTGTAGGTCAGTACACGTTCCAGAATCCCCCTGCCAAGCTCCTGAGCAGCACTAACATTGGTCTGTAAAATAATTTCCTTCATGGTTTCTTCTGCACACTCTGACGGCAATGCATCCAACACACCATCTGTCACCATAATCAGGAAATCTCCCTCATACAGTTTTTTTGCCGCTGTCTGGAAATCCGCCTGCTGTACTAACCCAAGCGCCAGACTAGTAGAAGAAATAGCCTCTACCCAATGGTCACGTTTAATAAAAGTTGTGGCTGCTCCTGCCTTTAAAAAATGGCATACACCAGAATATAAATCCACCATAGAAATATCCACAGTAGAAAATCTTCCATTCCGATTTCTCAAGTTCAGTACAGAATTTACCATTCTGGCTGCTGTCTCTCCCGAAAACCCTGCTTCCACCAACTGCTCCAGGGTATCTACAATACTCTCGCTTTCCTTACAGGCTTCCAGTCCAGAACCCATACCATCTGAAAGACACATAAAAAACTGACCATTCTCTTCTGTGGTACAGGTGTAATTATCCCCCGAGATGGTTTCTTTATCCTTCGTCATCTTGGCTGCTCCATAAAGCATCTTAAAATTCACAGCTTCGCCAAAGCCCATAAGAGAATACTCTTTTCCTATTAAGGTTTTTCCTTCTATCTTAGGTATCATCCGCGTTCCGCTGAATTTGGAAAGCACCTGGGCTGCTTCTGTTGCAGAAATACATCCCCCTCCTGTAGTACGAAGTTCTGCATAATATCGGATTCTGCCATCCGGCTGCTCTAACACCCAGAGATTTCCTACCTGAATCTGTTTCTTTTTTAAAGCTTTTTCCACTTCTTCCCGAAATTGCCTGTCCACTTCCACGAAATCAAACAAATCCCTGGATAAAGTTTTCATCAGCTGCGCTACTTCTTGCAGCTGCTCTGCAACTGCCATTCTGTTTTCCAAAAGTTTGTTATTCCAGATTAAATTCTGTCGTTCTCTTTCCATCAACCTTTGTAATTCCTGCATCAACTTTCCCTGGTTCACACAGATTCCTGTCAAATCCGCTCTAGCCTTGCGAAGTGCCTCTTCATCCTGCTCTTCCATAATCCGCAAAAGGTCATAGATTCTCTGATAGGACTGGATGGAATGCTGTTTCCAACAGACCTGATTCAAGTGACATCTACGGCACAGCTCCTGCTGCACCTCCTCCACCATGAATTCCAGTTCCTGGCTGGAAAGGTACTCCTTCCTATATGGCGTCTCATAAAAGCTATTTGCCAGTTTCTGGAAGGATTCCGCATAGCGCTGCATTTTCTCTTTTTGTGGATACTGATCATAAGCCAAAGCTGCTGCACTTTTTTTCATTTCTGAAAAAATAGTTTTTGCCATGTCACGTAATATGAGCAGAACGCTGATTACGAGCATGGCAATGATCCATTCCTGCATCTTGTTCCCTCCCTGAATAAGCAACCGCTATCAAGGATTTATTATAGATGCTTTTTTCTTTAAACTTTGTCAAAAACAGTACCCTGATTTGAAAAACTTTCAGACAAAATCTGCAAATTTCTTCCTTATTCCTCTGCCTTGAAAATGATTTCGTTTCCTTTTACCAGGCCCAGCTTTTCTCTGGCAACCTGCTCTGCATATTCATCTGTTTTCATATAATCCTTCAGGTCATCAATTTCCTGGGTACGCTGTGTTTCTTCCTCTAACTGCTCATCTAACTTCTCCAGTTTACTGTTATAACTGCTTAGCTGCTCTTGAAGCTCCATTCCTTTTGTCATCATTCCGATAAATAAAACACCCACTACAAAGGTTATTCCCAGCATTGCCATTCTATTTTGCTTTTTTGCCCTTGCAGCTGTCTTTTTCTTTGTTTTTCTTATATTTCTGCTTCCCATTTTTTTCATAGATACGCTCTCTTATTGTTTGTATAGACTTTTGTTCATATAGAAAAATTTTAACTCTATCCCGTTGAAATTTCAACCTTTTTCTCCAGTTTCTTATGAGTCTTACTGGAAAGGCCAAAAACTTTCCAAGTTGCATTAGTCCCCAAGTGCTTCCCCTTACCACAAGGCTGCTCATTCCTTTATGGTATACCAGCGCTCCCATCCCTGCAGAACATAGTGTATAGACCCGAATCACTCCATCATTTTCCCCATAAATCATAGAAAACAGAAATATTCCTGCCATACACCAATACAAAAAATCTTCTATTCCCATAAAAACCACTGTATGCTCCTTCACATTGCGGAAAATGCGAAGGATGTCATAAGAAACTGTAAGAATCACTCCACTTAGGAAGGCCCGGCAAAAAAATGCCAGTTCCTGATGCATATAATTGCTCATGGTTATTGGAAAAGCCTTTTCAGCATTCCCTCTCCTCCCTTTGATTTTGCAATTCCCTGGCTATATACCAGACTATCCACTCGTCCCTGGATGTCCACCTCTTGTTTTTCTAAATCCAATCTGGTCACATGTAGCCCCTCGCCCTGGACTGTGAGGATTCCTTCCTCTGTCACCAGGCTGATTTCCTTTTCATCAAAGGAATTCACATCCCGCACACCTGTAAAACTTCCTTTTTCCCTCTTAAGAAGCTGAAGCCTATGTTCTGCTTTATGATTTTTCTCTTCCAAAATTCATCACTCCCCCACAGTTCTTCTTATGAAAGATTATATGGGAGAGTGATGATGATTATGCCGCCTATTCTGCTTTTACAGATATTTAAATAATTCACTGGCAGCTTCTTTTTTTACTGTTTCCTGTACATCCAGTACCTCTACCCGGACGTTTTTGCTTCCAAATTGAATTTCCAAAATATCTCCTGCTTTTACCTGTGCAGAAGCTTTGGCCGGTTTATCATTAATCAGCACACGTCCTGCATCACATGCTTCATTAGCTACTGTTCTACGTTTAATCAATCTGGAAACCTTCAAATACTTATCAAGTCTCATCCCTGTCTCCTTTTCCCCAAAAGAAAATCAGGAGATGCTGCTTCATGCCACATCTCCTGTTTTATAGTCTTACCTTCAGACTATGGATTATGCATTTACTAAATCTTTTAAAGCTTTACCAGCTTTGAATTTTGGAGACTTAGAAGCTGAAATTGTCATAGTCTCGCCTGTCTGTGGATTTCTGCCTTCTCTTGCTGCTCTTTCAGAAACTTCAAAAGTACCAAATCCTACTAACTGAACTTTTTCACCCTTCTGCATTTCTTCGGATACAACATCAATAAAAGCCTTTAAAGCCAAATCTGCATCTTTTTTAGATAACTGTGTTTTCTCTGCCATAGCAGCAACTAATTCTGTTCTGTTCATGAGTATTCCTCCTAAATAAATTTAGCCGTACAGAACTGCCTGCAACAGCCTGTCCTGGGTCTAATTGCCTTACTGCGCTATTTCCGCAGTCTACAGATATTTATACCTTGTTTCTATAGGTTTGTCAAGCATATTGAAATTTTTTCCGCCTGTTACATCATTTTGTCAATTAATTCTTTTACTTCATGACCAAGCGCCGCTGATTTTTCATCAGCATCCTGAATAGAGGTTCCTTTAATGCCATAGTAGATTTTAATCTTAGGCTCTGTTCCTGAAGGACGTACACATACCCATGCGTCATCTGTAAGGTCATAATACAGAACATTGGAACTTGGAAGTCCTGTTGCTTTTACTTCTTTTGTCTCCATATCTACAATGGTATCTGCCTTATAATCTCTTGCAGAAAGTACTTTGTAACCGCCGATTTCTACTGGTGGATTCTTTCTTAAATTTTCCAAAATTGTCTGAATCTGTGCAAGCCCCTCGATTCCCTTAAGTGTAATAGACTGGATATCATCTTTATAGTAACCATAGCGTTCATACATTTCAATCATGGCATCCCACAGTGTCATATCTTTTGTTTTATAATAAGCTGCTGCTTCACAAAGCGCCATAGTAGCCACAATAGCATCCTTATCTCTTGCATGAGTACCAATCAGACAACCATAGCTTTCCTCAAATCCAAAGAGATAAGAACCAACGCCACTGGTCTCAAATCCTAAAATCTGCTGTCCAATGTACTTGAAGCCAGTAAGAACTTCAATAAATTTCACACCATAATATTTTGCAATAGCTGCCGCCATATTTGTAGTAACAATGGTGGAAATCATAGCTCCATCCTGTGGAAGACTTCCACTTACAGCTTTTCTCTGTCCAAGTTCATAATCTGCCAGCAGACATCCTGACATATTTCCTGTAAGGGTATGATATTCACCATTTTTATCTTTCACACGAACACCTAAGCGGTCTGCATCTGGATCTGTTGCCAGTACCAGGTCTGCATCCACTTCTTTTGCAAGCTTCAGCCCTAGTTCAAATGCCTCATCTGCTTCCGGATTTGGATAACTTACAGTTGGAAATTCTCCATCAGGAAGCTCCTGCTCTTTTACTACATAAACGTTTTCAAATCCCAGTTCTTTTAAAACGCGTCTTGCAGGGATATTTCCTGTCCCGTGAAGTGGGCTATAAACGATTTTCAGTTCTTTTGCCATGGCTTTAATGGCATCCATATGGATAACCTGACTCTTTAATTCTTCCATATAAGCATCGTCTACTTCTTTACCAATCACCTGGAATAAACCTGCTTCTTTTGCAGCTTCTTCGTCCATAGTCTTTACCGTATTATAATCTGTTACTTTCTGAACCTCTGCCATAATTCCGCTGTCATGAGGAGGTGTAATCTGTGCGCCATCCTCCCAGTATACTTTGTAACCATTGTATTCTGGCGGATTATGACTTGCTGTAATATTAATACCTGCAATGCACCCTAATTTACGCACTGCATAAGACAACTCTGGCGTTGGTCTTAAAGAATCAAAAATATATGCTTTCACACCATTTGCTGCCAAACATAATGCTGCTTCTTTTGCAAATTCCGGTGACATACGACGGGAATCATGAGCAATAGCCACTCCTTTTTCCTGTCCGTTTACTGCCGCAATATAATTTGCCAGTCCCTGTGTTGTTTTTCTTACCGTATAAATATTCATGCGGTTTGTTCCAGCGCCTATTACACCCCTAAGTCCGGCTGTACCAAATTCCAGTTCTTTATAAAAGCGCTCTTTAATTTCATTTTCGTCCTGCTCGATTGCCTTTAATTCTGCCTTTGTTTCCTCATCAAAATATGGATTGGAAAGCCACTCTTCATACAGTTTTTTATAGTCCATCTCTATTACCTCCTGTGCAGCGTTTCTGCTGTGTGTTCTTTGATTATTATACACTATTAACGTGGAAAATTCAAATACTGCACTGTCCTTTTGTTACAGAGATTCTACGAAATTCCGCCATTTTTCTTCCTGATTTGCCAAACGCTCCAACTTTTCCAGATTTTTTTTAGAAATCCATGCCTTATTATGCGTATAATAATAATTTGCCAGTTTCCAATATTTTTCCGGATAAGCGAAGCGTATTTTTAGATTTTCTTTTTCTCTCTTGGAAAGAGGTCGAATTTCCTCATATGCCTGAACCATGGATTTTCCCAGGGGGATATTCCAATCATGCTTCTCTAGTATCTTTCTCATAAACTGATACAAATCTACCATCTGCACATCAAACCCCCATTTATCAAAGTTTGTTACTGCAATGGCTTTCTCACCATTTTTTTCACGTACTATAAGTACATTATGCTGATTAAATTCTCCATGGCATACGAATCCATGTTCCAGTGTGTTCTCATATAATTGTGTATATCCAGAGTCCTCTAATTGCTCTAAGGCCTCTTCCCCATGCCCCAAAAATCTACGGATGGTATCCAGAAACGCTAATTCAAATTCATTCTTTTTCCGCTTGGCGCTGACAAATTTCCGAATTTTCCGAAGCTCTGCATTATGTCTTGCAAACTCTGTGGTCAAGGGCTGTCTTACATAATGGGTCTGTATTGGCAGCTGCATCACTCTATGTAAATCTGCCATGGCAGCAATCCCCTTATAAATATCTTCTTCACTGCGTGTATCGCATTCTCTTCCCTCATACCAGCGTTTTACCACATAAGAAATGTTATCTTTGTCCGATGAAATATAATTTCCTTCCTGATTCACCAGAATTTCGTCTGCCAAAACCTGACTTTTCTCACCTATACAGGACAAAAGACAAGCCTGGTATTCCAACTTCTTAGGTGTACCGCAAAATTCTTTTATCAGAACAAGCCCCTGTTCTGTCTGGCAGATGAGGGCTCCCCTTCCCCGATACACGGCTGTGGATTCCAGGCCATATTGTTCCAAGACACTGAGACCACGATCATACACTTGCTTCTCCCCCTTTTCTCCATTGCTTGTGTCCTTTTCATTCTATGCAGGAGAAAACCGGGTTAGAATCACCGTTGCTCTATCCTGGAAAGCAAATATTCTTTTGTATTTTTTTCAGGCTCCTTTAGAACCAGTTCCAACAGGCCCTCTAACGTTTCTCCCAGTTCTTTCCCTGGCTTCATACCCGCCTGTATTAAATCTCTTCCAGAAACAGCCAGAGTTTTCAGGGAAATGCAGTCTTGCCTTTCCATAATTTCTTCATACAGTTCCTGGCTTTGTTTTAATTTTTTCAGTTTTTCTTCTCTTTGGAAGTTACTCTGAGCCATAACATCTGCTCTTCTCATTTCTAACAATAATTCAAACAACTGTGGCCCGATTTTACACAGAACCTTCCGCACAGAATATCCATTACACTCCCACGGACATTCATGCCAAAGGACCAGTTTTGTTACCTTATCCAAGGTATCATTGTCAAACCGCAGA
Organism: uncultured Bacillota bacterium; assembly: GCA_905200905.1. Taxonomy (GTDB): domain Bacteria; phylum Bacillota; class Clostridia; order Lachnospirales; family Lachnospiraceae; genus Blautia. The sequence goes on along the minus strand of CAJKMA010000048.1, from coordinate 9,653 downwards.
CGTTTCATAATCTTTCTGGCAATATCTGCACTAACCTTTTGATGTCTATAAAAATGATCTATGCCTGCTTTATCTGTAGAACGCTTTTCCGGTTTTCCCATATCATGAAACAACAACGCCAAACGCAAAATTCTATTATCCGATACCATTTCCAGAGCCTTCAAGGTATGCTCTCCTACGCTGTAGCAGTGATGAGGATTGTTCTGTGGGGTATCCATCATAGCATCAAATTCCGGCAACACCACCTTGGTAATTCCCAGTTTCCAGGCAGTACGTAAATAAGCAGGGTGAGGAGACACCAAGAGTTTTACAAGCTCTGTGTGAATCCGTTCAGCACTGATTTTCCTCAAGGTATCTGCCAATTCTCCCGCTGCTTTTGCAGTATCCTCCTCAATGGCAAACCCCAATTGTGCTGAAAAGCGCACTGCACGTAAAATTCGAAGTGCATCTTCCGTAAAGCGCTCTCTTGGTTCACCTACACAGCGGATTATCTGATTTTCCAAATCTTTGGCACCACCAAATATATCCACCAATCCCTCTCTATCATTGTATGCCATAGCATTAATGGTAAAATCTCGGCGTTTTAAGTCTTCCTCCAGCTTCCCTGTAAAGATGACTTCTTTTGGGTGACGGCTATCCTCATACTCTCCATCAATACGGTAGGTAGTAACTTCAAATCCCTCTCGATTTAACATGACCGTAACAGTTCCATGCTGAAGTCCTGTATCAATAGTACGCTTAAAAAGTTCTTTGACCTCCAACGGTTTCGCAGAAGTAGTAATATCCCAGTCTGCCGGAGTACGGCCCAGGAGGCTGTCCCGCACACAACCTCCCACTGCATAGGCATCATATCCATGTTCTTGCAGCTTCTTTATAATTTTATTCACTTTTTCAGGAATCTGTATTACCATCTGCCGCTCCTCCTGTGTCTGTCTTTTCTCGTTTTTAGTAAGCACGACCCCAGTAAACCATTTTTTTCGCTGGTTTCCCACATACCACACACTTGTCAGACAGTGTTTCCTGTTCAAAAGGAATACATCTTGATGTAGCCTGTACATCTTCTTTAATCTTATCCTCACACTCTCTGCAACCACACCACATGGCTTTTACAAAACCTGGTTTTTCTTCTACGGTTTTCTTAAATTCTTCGTAATCTGTCACTGCATAAGTATGGGCATCTCTATGTGCTCTTGCACGCTCCAGCATTTCCTTCTGCATAGTATCCAGGATTTCCTGAACTCCCTGTGCCAAATTATCTAAAGATACAACAATCTTTTCTCTGTTATCTCTTCTTACTACCACTGCCTGGTTGGCCTCAATATCTTTTGGACCACATTCAATACGAACTGGAATACCTCTCATTTCCTGCTCAGCAAATTTAAAGCCAGGGCTCTTATCCGTAGCATCTGTTTTCACACGGATTCCCGCTGCCTTTAACTGGGCATTGAGTTTTTCTGCTGTCTCCAAAACCCCTTCTTTACGCTGCTGAATAGGAATAATCACAGCCTGTACCGGAGCAATTCTTGGAGGCAACACCAGACCGCTGTTGTCACCATGAACCATAATAATAGCACCAATCATACGAGTTGTCATACCCCAGGAAGTCTGATGTACATACTGCAGCTTGTTCTCTTTATCTGTATACTGAATACCAAAAGCTTTTGCAAAACCATCACCAAAGTTATGGCTGGTACCAGACTGTAATGCTTTTCCGTCATGCATTAAGGATTCAATGGTATAAGTTGCTTCTGCACCTGCAAATTTTTCCTTGTCTGTTTTCTGTCCTTTTACTACTGGAATCGCCAATACCTGTTCGCAGAAATCTGCATAGATGTTTAACATCTGAACTGTTCTTTCTTCCGCTTCCTCAGCAGTAGCATGGGCAGTGTGACCCTCCTGCCATAAGAACTCTCTGGAACGAAGGAATGGTCTCGTGGTTTTTTCCCAACGCACCACGGAACACCACTGATTGTATACTTTCGGAAGGTCTCTGTGGGACTGGATTTCTTTTGCGTAAAAATCACAGAATAAGGTCTCAGAAGTAGGACGCACACAAAGCTTCTCCTGTAATGGTTCCAATCCACCATGTGTTACCCATGCAACTTCTGGTGCAAAACCTTCTACATGGTCTTTTTCTTTCTGAAGCAGGCTTTCCGGAATAAACATTGGAAGATATACATTCTCTACTCCTGTTTCTTTAAATCTTTTATCCAGCTCATGCTGAATATTTTCCCAGATAGCATATCCTGCCGGTTTAATAACCATGCATCCTTTTACACTGGTATAATCAATTAAATCTGCTTTTTTTACTACGTCTGTGTACCATTGTGCAAAATCTTCCTCCATGGAAGTAATTGCTTCTACTAATTTTTTGTTGTTTGCCATGATATTCTCCTTTTCTCTCTTCTATGTTTAACAAGTTTTTATGGGAGGCTGTCCATGCTTACAGGAAATCATTTTCTATGATATAAAAAAAAGACATGTCATCCCCTCCATCTCAGGGACCGATGTCTTCCACTCGGCGGTACCACCCTTCTTAGCAGCCCGTTATACTCTACTTTTATCCGGACAGCTCACTTCCTTTGCTTTTTTAACGCCAAAGCCCGCGTTCTGCTTTCGCAGACAGCTCCGAGGCAGGTTCCACATCGTTCCTGTAAAAGTCTCTCACCTTATGACTTTCTCTCTTTGACATTCCCTGTGTGTACTATTCCTCTTCCCAGCCAATTTCTTATAATCCTGTACTATTTTGAATTTTATTGGATATTTCCTCCTTTGTCAAGAGGAAAAGCCGGAAGTTTTAAACTTCCAGCTCCAGCTTTCTCCCGGTTTTATTATATTGATAATACCTCACACCTGCTGCATCCAGCATCCTCTTGGAAGCTTTTACAGCCGGTGTATCTGCATATTTATCACATTCATACACAATGGTCTTGATCCCTGCCTGGATAATTGCCTTGGCACATTCATTGCATGGGAACAGGGATACATATAATTTTGCCCCTTCCAGAGAACCGCCCCTGTAGTTCAAAATCGCATTTAATTCACTGTGTGTCACATACAAATACTTTGTATCCAGAGAATCCCCTTCTCTGCCCCAGGGAAATTCATCATCTGAACAGCCTATAGGAAATCCATTGTAGCCCATAGACAAAATCTTGTTGTCCTGGCTCACAATACAGGCACCCACCTGAGAATTTGGATCCTTGGATCTCATACCGGATAATTTGGCTACCCCCATAAAATATTCATCCCAGGAAATATAGCCATCTCTCTTGCCTGTCATCTTCCTCACCTCTTATTTTGTTCCGAAAATACGGTCTCCCGCATCACCCAGTCCCGGTACAATGTAACCGTGGTCATTTAAGCACTCATCCAGCGCACCAATATAAATATCCACATCCGGATGTGCCTCTGCCAAAGCTTTTACTCCTTCCGGTGCAGCAAGCAGACACATAAAATGAATATTCTTTACGCCTTTTTCTTTCAGCATTGTGATTGCTGCCACTGCGGAACCACCGGTAGCCAGCATAGGGTCTGTGACGAAAACTTCTCTTTCACCGCAGTCAGCAGGAAGCTTGCAGTAATATTCTACTGGTTTTAAAGTCTCAGGATCTCTGTAAAGACCAATATGTCCTACCTTTGCAGCCGGAACCATGGTCAGCATTCCTTCTACCATGCCAAGACCAGCTCTTAAAATCGGAACTACTGCCATTTTCTTTCCAGCCAGTTCTTTTACCGTTGTCTTTGTCAGAGGAGTCTCAATTTCTACATCTGAAAGCTTCAGATCCCTGGTTGCCTCATAAGCCATAAACATTGCTACTTCACTTACTAATTCACGGAATTCTTTGGAGCTTGTTTCTTTTCTGCGGATAATTCCGATTTTATGCTGAATCAGCGGGTGTTCCATAATTAATACTTTTGCCATCGTATCTTCTCCTTATTTATCTCTTTCGTTTATAGTATCTCAGCCTTCAATCAGGTCTATTCTGTGCTGATGTCTCGGTGCATGAGAAAATTCTGTGTTTAAAAAAGTATCTACAATTTTCACTGCCAGTCCCGGACCTACTACTCTTCCGCCTAATGCTAATACATTTGCGTCATTATGCTCTCTTGTTGCCTCTGCACAAAAACAGTCTGTACACAGAGCAGCACGGATGCCTTTCATCTTATTTGCTGCAATAGAGATTCCGATACCGGTGCCACAGATAAGAATTCCCTTTTCACACTCTCCCTGCAAAATGGCATTTCCTACCTTTCTCGCATAGATTGGATAGTCAACCGCTTCTGTACTATCGCAGCCAAAATCCTTGTAGGGAATTTCCTTCTCCTCCAAGTATTTGATGATTTCCTGCTTTAATTCGTAACCTCCATGGTCACATCCTAATGCTATCATTTAATTTCCTCCTTCTGCTCTTCTAAATATATAATGTGATGTCCTGCTGCCTTTAACAGCCTGTTCATAATAGCCTGCCCCATCTGAGGCGTATCAAAAGCCTCTGAATAAATACAGTCCACATCCTCTTCATCAAAAGCTCGCAAAATGCCAAACAAATGTCTGGCAATACCTTCTTCGTCCTCTCTTCTTCCAATACTTTTTACTACAGCTGCCTGATAAAATTTCTGATTTTCATCTGTGCTTATGACACCGGCTCTCTGTCCGTTTTTCTCCAATGACCTGCATTGGCTATTGATATAATCTTTTACTGCTTTTGCACTTCCCTGTACAATGGTAAGACCTGCCTTTGGGGCATAATGCCTGTATTTCATTCCAGGTGCCTTGGGTTTTACCGTAGAGTCAGTAATCAAAAGACCTTTATCCATCTCAACTTCCCCAATAACCTTACCTATCATCTCCTGGCTTATATACCCTGGTCTTAAAATCACAGGTTTCTCTGAAGTAAAATCTACAATTGTAGATTCTAATCCAATTTCTACTTCTCCACCATCCAAGATCATATCAATCCTGCCAGATAAATCTTCTTCTACATGCTCTGCACATGTAGGGCTTGGCCTTCCTGAAGTATTGGCACTTGGTGCAGCAATATAACCTCCACCTGACATAATTAGAGCCCTGGCCACTGGATGGCTGGGCATCCGCACAGCTACGCTCTCCAGACCTCCAGTGGTCTCATAAGGTACATTTTCATTTTTCTGAAAAATCATAGTTAACGGTCCAGGCCAGTAGGCATTTGCCAACTTTCTTGCTTCTTCCGGCACTTCTCGGACAATCCGCTCCAGGCTCTCCATATCTGCAATATGTATAATCAAAGGATTGTCAGACGGTCTGCCCTTTGCAGCATAAATCTTTTCTGAGGAACTGGCATTTAATCCATCACCGCCTAAACCATATACGGTTTCTGTAGGAAAAGCAACCAGACCTCCCTGTTTCAGGATTTCTCCTGCATCCTCTATGAACTCCCTATCGGGATGTTCTCTGTCAACTTTGACTACTTTCGTATTCAATGTGCAACCTCTTCTTCCTTATCATCATTTTCATACTTTTCTATCATACCATATTTTCACTATTCATTTCCACCGTTTTTAAAAATTTTAAAATTCCCTGACAAATTGCTTTTGCACATTTCTGTTGATACTCTTTTGTTGCTAATAATTCTGCCTCTCTAGGATTGGTAAGAAAGCCAGTTTCTACAATATTCAAGATTCCTTCACTTCGCTTTAATAAATAATACGTGCTATTGGCTTTCTCGACTCTTGGATTTTCAATCTGAAGCTGCTGATTGAGTTCTTCCTGAATACATTTTGCAAGAGTTGCCCCTTTCACAGAATGAGTATAATAAAACACCTGGGGACCACATACCTCTTGGTCTTGATAGCTGTTTTGATGAATACTCACTGTAAGCAGAGGCTTCTTCTCCTGAATCATAGCACAGCGGTTCTGCATATCCTGAACCTTCTTATTCCTGCTGCCCTCATCATAAAGTCCCTTATCTGATTCCCTGGTAAGAAGGACCTCATATCCTTCTTTCTTCAACTCTTTTTCTAAATATCTGGCAATTTCCAGATTGACCTCTTTTTCCTGAAGCCCTCCTATGCCCACGACTCCCGGGTCGATTCCCCCATGCCCACTGTCAATGATGATTATCCCTTTTGTTTCTGTTCCCATCTTAGCTGTCAAAATTGCTCCTTCCCTGGAAAGCAGATATATGGCAAAAAGCATACAAAGTGCCATCCCTTGTTTCAACCAGCGTCTACGCATAGATTTCTCCTTGTTCCTATCTCTCTAATAGGTATATGCACAAAAACACTGAATAAAACCATAGGAAAAGGAGTTGCAAACACAACCCCTTTTCTTTCGTACCCCTATATTAATCTTTTAAGAATTCATCCAGCTCCTCTTCCAGCATTGCCTCATCTTCTTCACTTAACAGTCTGGAAATCTGAAGAGCCAGTTTGCTGTCTTCATCCTCTTCCTCATCATCTTCTTCATCAAACTCTTCCAGTTCTGCAATATCATCCAAAGAATCCAGAATATCCAATTCCTGTGTGTCACCCAAGTGCATTTCCTGAGTTTCCTCCTCAGTCTCTTCTGCTTCTTCTGGCATCTGAACTTTATGAATCCCTAGTTCCATATCATCCCCAATATCCCTTAAAGAAGTTGGCATACTGCTGATAATCTGATGTACTTCTTTATATGAAGACATAAATCTGCGCTGTGCCTGATTAATCAGTTCCACAATTCCATTCATTTCTTCCTGAACAGCCAGATATTTTTTCTTTCCTTCTACTAACTTATCATCAATCTCAGACTGTACGGATTCCACTCTCCGTTTTGCTTCTTCTTCTGCCTCTGCAATCATCTGGTCGCATTTTTCCTTAGTTTCCTTTTCCATACTATCTGCTTTCAGTTGTGCATCGAAAACCAATTTTCCAATACTCTCATAATTATCAATATATTTCTGGTATTTTTCCTTAATATTCTCTTCCATACGTGCCTGATACGCATCTTTTAAATCAATGCGCTTCTGAAGCTCTGCAATCTTTTCATCTCGGTCTGCTATCTGTTTTCTAAAATTCACCTGAGCCTCTGCCATCTCATCTTTCATCTTCTGAATCAGCTCCTGAACTTCTTCCTTATCATAGCCACCCATTAAACTTGTTTTTAACATTTCGTGTTCTGCCATAATACTCCACCTCTATTTTCTCTTACTGTAAATATTGATTTATCACTGGCCAGACATTTGCGCGCTCAAACCCTAGTTTCCACGCTGCACAGCCGGCTAAGTCATATTCTTTTATAAGCTGCATCTTGGCTTCCAGAGATTCTTCATCCTCCAGCCAGATTCTCTCCAAACCATTCTCTGTCTGAATCTCTCCATAATTCTGGGAAACTTCTTTATTCCAGTATACATCCATTCCCTTCTCACTAGTATACTGGCTTGCCTCTTCCATTCCCATGACCTTGCTGCTCACAGTGCCATTATTAGCCTCTGTCCATAATCTGGTATAAAAAGGAACTCCATTAATTACCTTTTCTTCCGGAACCTCCTCTAAAGTCAGACGAATACCTTCCTCTACAAAAGGAAGCGATGCAACAGAGCCTGCCTTTGGAGAACCATATGTGTGTTCATCATATCCCATAATAATCACATAGTCTCCAATAATCCCCTGCTCCTTCCGATTGTAAAAGGCAGTATACTGAGGAACTGGATTATCAATAGATAACACCAGATTATTGGCTCTACAGGTAATGGACAACTCTCTTAAAAACTGGATAAAATGTGGCACTTCCTCTTCTGTGAGAGCCTCGAAATCCACATTAATTCCATCTAGCCCAACTCTTTTTGCCTCTTGCAGCAATTTTTCAATAATGTGCGTTCTGGATGACCTAGCTGATAAGGTTTCCAGCGTACTGATATTCTCATTGAAATTATCAATCAATCCCCACACTTCCATTCCTTTGGCATGAGCCTTACTTACATACTCTGCACTGGCCAGAGAAGAAATAGTTCCTTCATTTCCAGTAACAGAAAACCAGGTGGGAGAAATTACATTGACTCCTGCTGCATCTTTCACTGCTTCCTCAAAGGCTGCATTTGCAGACTCAGAGGTTACCTGATGCCAAGCCAGATTAATTTTATAATCTCTGGTAAGACTGGTGTAATTTTCCTCATAGCTGCCCTCATATGTCAATTCTGTATCTTGTGGCTTATCCATGTATTTCTTTTCCACATAGCCATCCAACCCATCTTTTGTCATAACTCTGGACCAGTTCTCCATCTCCTCCAAAAGAATCAAGGAATCTCCTGCTTTCACATCGCTTAAAATCGGACTTTTAATACCTCCCTGATACCGGATAACCGTATCCTCTCTAGCTGTTAAAGTTTTCCGATTTCCCCATTGATATGTAATCACAGTTCTGGCCGGCTTCTCATAAATGGCACCTTGAATCTGCATATATTCTTCCAAAAAGTTCAAGGCAATATAACGTCCCCCATCTATTTCCCGCACAATCTCATATTCTTTTTCCTGCTTTTCCTTACCACAAACATAGGAACTGCTACCTGGCTCAAGTTCCAAAATCTCTTCTGGGGTAGTATAAAGTACCTTCTGAGATTCCTCATCCCAATAAAACCTACCGCCCAAGGTATCCGTTACCACTTCATAAGGAATATATACCATTTTGTCTGCCACTTTGCCTCTTATCTCACTAACTTTATCCTGCAGAATTAAAACCACTTCATCCTCAGATTGAATTTGATAGTAATCATTCAGCGCCATTCTAGCATCTGATGGTGTATATTTTTTTATATAAGCTGTAATGATACCAGCCGCACCTACCACAATTACCAGAAGCAGAACCACCAATACAGCCATTAGCTGACTGTTTCTCTTCCTTCTTCTCCTCCGCTTTGCCATATTCAACTCCTTCTGTTTTCTTTTGTTCTTTTATTGCATGTTATGCAATCATTATACCATACTTTTTCCTTTCGTCATCAATTTCTTCCTTGATTTCATGGTTTTTTCAGATTTTTTCTTCTATTTACATAATTATAAACCGGCTCGTCCTGCACATAATCAAAGGAAAGCCCCTGTACTTTTCCATTTTCATCCTGAATATAATCACGCATATAATCACCTTCTTCTGCAATTCGATACGCCCTTGCAATACGCTTCGGAGTACTTTCTCTTCCGTTTAAATACAATGGAACTCCCATCCCTCTGTATGTTTCCAGTTCTCGGTACAGGTCTGCATTCTCTCGTCTATCCATATTTCCTCCCACAGGACTGCTAAATACTTCGTGATATATTACCATCCTGTTTTTCTGACATAAAACGTTTTCATCCAGATACAAAAGAGATAGAAAAAGTCCCCACATCACTTTTTAGAAGTTAAAATTGTTTCGTAATGCATAAAGTTCTTATTCTTTATTTGGAAATCCTACGGCTGTACAGAATGTACGATACCGCTGCAGCGGATTGCTGCAAACTATGAACTGTAAAAGAATAAATGAAAATAAAAATAATAAAGACTGTTTCACCCCTCTCCTGACATTTCTGGGGTGCTTTTTCTATCTGTGCTTCATTATACCATCTTCTTATAAAAATCGCAAGCATTTCCTTCTTTACAATCTCTGTCTGCATAGTATATAATATAAAAGGAAAAATAGCATCTTTAGAACAATACTCAGACA
>CAJKMA010000047.1 GCA_905200905.1 uncultured Bacillota bacterium | reverse complement strand
CCCCTGTATGAGGCAGGTTACCCACGCGTTACTCACCCGTCCGCCGCTCAGTCACTTTATCTTCCTTCCGAAGAATTCCGTTAAAGCGCTTCGCTCGACTTGCATGTATTAAGCACGCCGCCAGCGTTCATCCTGAGCCAGGATCAAACTCTCTGATATAGTGTTTGTCCAAGTTCAAGATAACCTTGGCTATCTATCCCTTTTACTGTTTTGGTTCGTTGAACCTAAGAATAAAATGTAAAAGAATTTTCGATTCATGTGTTTCACTGTTCAGTTATCAAGGTTCCTGTCGTTCTCGCGACAGCCATATTAGATTATCACATCTTTTTGAGCTTGTCAAGAACTTTTTTTATTTTTTTGAAACTTTTTTTCTGAGCTGTTTCCGCTCGTTTCTGTCTTTCGCGACAGCCAGTCTAGATTATCACATCTGAGCAGGTCTGTCAAGCACTTTTTTGTTTTTTTTCAAACCTCTTTTATTCAAAAAGAAAGTTTTTCTCTATCTTTTCGACAGCTTATTTAATTTATCATATCTTTTCATTTCTGTCAACAACTTTTTATAGTTTTCAAAATTATTCTTTTATTTACTTAATTGCAAATTTAAATTCCACCCTCATATGGAATTTAAACCTGCAAATCCTTTTCCCCCGCAATAGTGGAATTGGCTTTTTTTCAACTCATCTATCTTTTATCAGCTCTTTTATGACAAGTCATCCATACTCCTTATTATTTAGGAAAATTTATCGTTTCAGCACTCAGCAAGCAATAGGCAGATATTTATATATATATCCTTCCTCCATTGCTTGCCCTTTTCATACTTAAATTACTTTCTGAACAATTGAAAAATTTTCTTCACTATCGCAACAACAACAAGAATTCCTAGCCAGCAACCTGCACCAAGAAAAATCAGACCTCCCATAAACATTCCTGTTTCCATGTCTCCTAAAAGTTTTCCATACATATCGGTCATAATTATGATGAAATGCAATATCAGAAGAAATCCTGCAAGAACCATCTGTGCAAATATACTGGAATGATCCTCATGTAGCTTTCTATATCCCCATATCATAAATGTAGCCATTGCCATAAGCAATGCAAGAATACTAATAGTGGCAAAATTATTCCTTACGCTGTTTCGCATACCTACACGGATTGCTTGAATAACAATAATTGGCATTACTCCGATCCATAGAGGCATTGCCGACTTATCCATATTACATTTTTCATTGATTGCCTTATAAAATAGTAATTGAGAAGGATTTAAATTCTCAGGATTTGCATTTTTTAAATGATAATAACTGATGATCTTATAATAAATCGCTTTCTTCAAGGTTACACCATGTAGCATCTTTGCAAACTCCTGAAGAAACTCTGGTTGATGTAATGCTTCCTGATACTCTTCTTTTTCAAAAAAAGCCTGGAATAATTTTATTTTTTCACGATAATTGGGCTGCAGCAAAATATTCATTTCCGCCAACGCTCTTAGTACTGCCTCATGTAGTTTTTCCTGTTCTTTTTGGCTGGCATTTTCAAGCACCGACTCAAAATGATAAGCACTGCCCTCTTCTTTTGGAGGTTCCTGTTTTTCTTCGTGATTCTGTCTATAAACTTTCTGAAAATCAAACTCTATTTCTTCTTCTGCTTCTTTTTCCTCTTCTTGTAATTCCTGCTCTCTAAAACGATACTGTCTTTCTTTCTCTTCGCCCTGTGGCTCTTGGTATTGTCTTTCTTCTGTTCTAATCTGCTGCTCTGAATTTTGTCTGGCAGTTCTGCTTAAAACTCTATAGGCCTCATGAATCTGCTGAAACTCTTCTGGAAACTCTTCTGGATGATATTTTTTTGAAAGCTCTGCATATGCTCGCTTCATTTCATCCCTGGTTGCATTTGCTCTTAAACCTAACACTTCAAGCGCAGTCAGCTTGTCCATTTTTTATGGCCCCCTTCTCCGATAAAATCATCGTCTTCTTCATCCTCTTCTTCATCCAGCCAGTCATCTTCCTCTTCTTCGTATTCATCCATGGTAAACAAATCACCAAATGGATCATAATTCTCCAGTTGGTCTATCACATGTTCCAGATATTGGCGGTATTTTCTTATCTGACGCATATTTTGCTGTGCAAGAAGATAATCAAAATAGCGGATAAAGTTTTGAATCTGTTCTCTTATAGAAAGTGGCGCCTCCTCATATAATGCCTGAAGTTTTTCCAGCACATATTTATTTTCTGATATATCTTTTGGATGAATTTTTAATTTTGCAAGTTCTTCTATTTTTTGTCTCATATCCTCTTCATCCATGGTTTCTGATATCACCTTGGTTATTTTTTGCCCACTGGAAACTATGGTGATATCTACTATAAGAATTCCATTAATATCGTATGTAAAACGGATATCAACGGATTCTTCCCCCTTTCTTTTCCTAGGCACTCGCACATCCACTTTCCCCAATAATAAATTATCCTTTGTATAGGTTTTTTCGCCTTGCAATATATCAATATCTAATTTGGTCTGAAAATCATAAGAAGTATAAAATCTCTTTACTTTTGAACATGGCAGTGTGGAATTACGTTCCACAATAGGAGCCATATAGGGCTGCTCCGGGTCGGAATGATTGCAGATACTGGTTCCAAGGGTAAACGGGCAGATATCCGTAAGCACATAATCTTTGATATACTCGTTTCTCTCTTTTACACCGCATACAAGCCCTACACCTCTTGCCACAATTTCATCACAATTCCTGGTGACAACCGGTGCTTTCTTAAAAAGATGTTGAATATAAGACTGAATCAACGGCATTTTACTGGAACCACCCACCATTACAACCATATTAATATCATGAACATTAAAATTCCCATCTCTTAAAGCATGGGTAAGAACTTTTTTTATTCTCATCAGAATAGACGCACTCTCTTCCATGAGACGTTGATTGTCATAAACGCTTTGATAGGTATTTCCATTTATAACAGCAGTCATTGTAGCAGTTTCCTGTTCTGTCAGTGCTTTTTTGCAAAGTTCTGCCTGTTTTAAAATAACAGCTTCTTCTGTAGAAGATAAATTTTCTCGATAAACCCCATGTTCTTTTAAAAAGTTTTCCAACATAATCTGATGAAAATCATCCCCGCCAAGATGGTTGTCTCCTGATACTGACAAGATTTCTACCATGGTATCAAAACATTCAATAATAGAAACATCCAGCGTACCACCACCAAAGTCAAATACTAAAAACAGTTGTTCTTCTTCTGTATCAAAATATGAAGCAAGGGCTGCTGCACTTGGCTCATTGATAATTCTTTGCACTTTTATTCCTGCAAGTGCTCCTGCCCGTTTCGTAGCTACTCTTTGCTTATCATGAAAATATGCTGGGACAGAAATCACTGCTTCCTCAACAGGCTCTCCCAAATATTTTTCTGCATCTTCCAGAATAGAACGGATAATAAAACTACTTAATTCCTCTGGCAAAAATTCTCTTTTTCCCAAAGAAATCTTTGTATTCGTTCCCATTTCTTTTTTAAACGATGCTGCTGTAGATTCTGGATGAGTAATCAGTCTTTCCTTCGCAATTTCTCCTGTGACAATTGTTCCGTCTTCCATTAAACTTACTACACTTGGTGTCAAAAATGACCCAAAACTGTTGGGAATCAATTCTACGCTGTCTTCTCTGTAAACCGCTCCCAATGAATTTGTAGTTCCCAAATCAATACCTATTATAGCCATATGCAATCCCCCTTTTAACCATAAGACTTCTCTATATTAATTCCATAGAATACATAACTTCTCTATATCCTTCTGCCAATCTCCTTATTTTTTCTGTCCATACAACAGAGGATAGGTTCTCTTATCCACAACCATTAAAAGCAAATAAAGAAGAATACCCACAGCACCAATTCCTGCAATCCATTCCCATGCCTGTATCAATGTTCCATGCTCTACAATTCCACCGATCATACCTTGAGAACTATAAGCTGCAGCACCCAGGAAAAGGCTGGATACTGAAGAAATCCTGCCTCTGTGTGATGCTGGAATCCTTCTTGTAAGATACGGGTAAGATCCCAGTGTTGTTAAAATTTCTCCCACCGTAAAAATAACCATAGAGAGATAGTACATAGGAAGCATTCCCTGAATAAACAGATACATGCCCAGACTGAACCAGACCAGTATTTGTCCCAACGTAAGCTTCTGAATATCAGAAAGTTTTCCCGCCGCTTTCGTCAAAACAGGGGTTCCCAAAATCACCACAAGCCCATTCAGACTGGTTATAAAACCAAAATACACTGCACCTTTTGCATCATACAGAGCCTCCATATTCAAAGGAATCAGGAAGTTAAACTGTGTGTAAGAAAACTGATAGACTGCCCAACAAATCAGAAAAAACAAAATCGTCTTTTGTCCCCACAGGATTTTCCAGGTGGATTGTGTATGCTGTTCCTGCTCGTAAACATTCTTTTGCTTTTCTGTTACCGGTGTAATATCTTTGATAAATAAAAAAATTAAAATCGTAGACGATAATGTGGTAAGGCCATCAATAGCATATGCCACCCCAAGATGATGTTGAAATAACATTCCTCCTATAGAAGGAGCCAAAATGATTCCCAGGTTCATCCCGAGATAAATCAGACTATATGCCTTCTCCCGATCTTCTGTACCACTTAAATCTGCCACAAGGGCATCATAAGATGGATTTTCCATGGTTTGAAATACACTGGCTGTAAAAAATAATAGAATCTGTGTCATGGATACTGGGATTGCAGCAGCAATCAAATAACAAATTACGGTTACCAAATCACAGATGATAATTAAATTCCGCTTATTACAATGATCCGCCAGCTTTCCTCCCAGTAAGCTTACAGGAAACTGAATCATTCCCAGGGTAATGGTAATCGTTGCTATTTCCTTTGCATTCATCCCTAGTTTATTGCTGAGAATCAAGGTAAGCATAGGCCAAATCATAGCTCCCATGTTGGTAGCTGCCTTTCCCCAGAACAACACGTACAATTCTCTTCTTAAACCTTTATACTGTCCAAACAGCTTCCAAAAGACTTTTTTTCCTATCCTAACCATTTGCTTCATCTTACAGATACCCCATTGCTTCTTTTATATTTGCCACACCTATCAAGTGAATTTTATAATTTCCCTGAATACTTTCTATATTTGCTTTCGGCAAGATACAGGTTGTAAAGCCCAATTTTTCGGCTTCTCTTACTCTATTTTCCGCCATACTAACCCCACGAACTTCTCCTGAAAGTCCCACTTCTCCAAAAATAAGAATGCCCGGATCCAATGCTTTATTCTTAAAACTGGAAACTACCGCCATAACAATGCCAAGGTCAATGGCTGGTTCTCCCAATTTCATACCTCCAGCTAGATTTACATAAGCATCACAGTCCCCTAAATGAAGTCCCGCCCGCTTTTCTAAGACTGCCATAAGAAGGTTGACCCGATTATAGTCAATTCCCACAGAAGTTCTTCTGGGAAGTCCGAAATTGGTTCTAGTTACCAATGCCTGAATCTCAATGAGAATGGGGCGGGTTCCTTCTATGGAACAAACTACCACAGACCCAGATGCATCAGTAGGTCTTCCATTTAACATCACCTGAGAAGGATTTTTCACTTCTATCAATCCTTTTTCCTGCATCTCAAAAACACCAATTTCATTAGTAGAACCAAAACGGTTTTTTACACTACGCAAAATCCGGTATGCTACCTGCCGATCCCCTTCAAAATACAGCACAGTATCTACCATGTGCTCCAATACCCTTGGACCTGCCACACTTCCATCCTTTGTCACATGTCCTACAATAAACATGGATATTCCCATTCCTTTGGCAATCTGCATGAGAACTCCTGTGGATTCCCTTACTTGAGAAACACTTCCTGGAGCAGAAGATACCTCCTCATTGTACATAGTCTGAATAGAATCAATGATAACAGTTTCCGGTTTTGTACGTTCAATGGTACTGCGGATAAGTTCAAGATTGGTTTCACATAAAAGTAAAAGCTGGTCATTAAACTCCCCTATCCTGCTGGCTCGTAGTTTAATCTGCCGCAAAGATTCTTCTCCTGATATATACAAAACCTTGTGCTGTCTGGCTGTTAATTCCCGACACACTTGAAGCAGTAGGGTGGATTTTCCAATGCCTGGATCTCCTCCTACCAAAACCATAGAACCAGGAACAATACCGCCTCCTAGTACCCTGTCTAATTCTTCAATCTCTGTTTTTACACGGTCATCTTCCTGTATCTGAATATGTGATAGTTGAACCGGCTCACTTCTGGTTCCTCCAGTGTTCCTGTTTCCAATTCCGACCGTTGCCTTGCTGGAAATCGCTGCTGGTTCCTCCACAAATGTATTCCACTCTCTACAGCCTGGGCATTGCCCCATCCACTTAGATGATTCATATCCACAATTCTGACAAAAAAATGCCGTCTTTTTCC
Source organism: uncultured Bacillota bacterium (assembly GCA_905200905.1). Lineage (GTDB taxonomy): Bacteria > Bacillota > Clostridia > Lachnospirales > Lachnospiraceae > Blautia. Next base: position 14,996 of record CAJKMA010000047.1, on the reverse strand, counting down.
CTTTTGCCATAACAAACCTCACACCAAAATTCTAAAATAGAAAAAAGCTGTCCCTTGAAACGTAATTGCCGCTTCATGGGGACAGCCTATCAATGTCTATACATTGAGAACTCAAATTCTTTCAATACTTACTGCTACCTGCTCTGCCTGTTCCAGTTCTACACTGAAAGATAATTTTCCGCCCAGGTTGGTTTTCATCTGTCCAGCCTCTGCTCCATCAATGACAATCTTGTACTGGGCGTCTTCTTCCAATTCTACTGTAATCTGTGCATCTTGAGGTCCTTCTACTGTAAAACTCATTTTGTTCTCTTCTGCATCCAGATTCAATACTGCAGTACCTGGTACAGATTCATAAACAAACATGCCGTTTCGCTCCAGTTTTGTAATTTCATTATATGTCTTAACCTTGTACATGTCGCCGTCATGCTCAAAATCAGATACTTTTGATTTCTTGGTCAGCTCATAATTTCCAAAGCTAATTGTTCCGTTTTCTTCTGTACGAATTAATTCTTTTACCACTGACATAATCATGTCCTCCCGCTTGTGTCTTTCGTTAATACACCCATAGTATCACAAAATTTTCTTTTTTTCTAGTCGTTACGTGCATTTACCGTGAATTTTATCTTTTGTTTAGATAAGCCAATGACAACCTCATCTCCTGCTTTCATTCTACCCTCCAGGATTTCTTCTGCCATAGCATCCTCTATTTTATTCTGAATGGCACGCTTCAATGGGCGAGCTCCATATTTGGGGTCAAAGCCTTCTTTTGCAATGAGTTCCTTTACACTGTCTCTTACCTTAACTTCAATATTCATCTGGGTTTTGCAGCGGTTTACAAACTCCTTTAAAAGAAGTCCCACGATTTTCTTAATCTCTTCCTTACTCAGCATATGGAAAACAATAATATCATCAATACGATTTAAAAATTCAGGCTTAAACAGACGTTTTACCTCTTCCATGACACTGTCTTTCATTTTCTTATAATCCGCTTCTTCCTCATTGACTGCACCAAACCCTAACCTCTTTGGTTCTACAATGGCCTGAGCCCCTGCATTCGAAGTCATAATAATAATGGTTTCCTTAAAGTCAATTTTCCGTCCCTGGGCGTCTGTAATATGTCCATCATCCAATACTTGCAGAAGAATATTAAATACATCTGGATGAGCTTTTTCAATTTCATCAAAAAGAAGCACACTATACGGATTTCTCCGGACTTTTTCACTAAGCTGTCCTCCTTCTTCATATCCCACATATCCCGGAGGAGAACCAATAAGTTTTGACACACTATGCTTCTCCATGTACTCTGACATATCTACACGAATCATAGCATCCTCACTACCAAAGACAGCCTCTGCCAAAGCCTTGGAAAGCTCTGTTTTTCCTACACCCGTAGGTCCAAGGAGCAAAAAGGATCCAATAGGACGCTTGGGATCTTTTAATCCTACTCGACCACGTTTAATGGCTTTTGACACTGCTTCCACAGCTTCATTCTGGCCAATAACACGTTTGTGAAGCACATTTTCCAATTTTGCCAGGCGTTTGGACTCTCCTTCTGTGAGCTTCTTCACAGGGATTTTCGTCCATTCCGCCACTACCAGAGCAACATGTTCCTGGGTGACTGTCAGTTTTTTGTTTTTACACTGTTTTTCAAAGCGTTTTCTGGCTTTTTCTATCTGCTCTTCCGCTTCATCCTGCTGTTTTTGAAGCTCTCTGGCTCTTTCAAAGTCCTGATTCTTTACTGCCTCTTCTTTTTCTTCATAAAGAGCCTGAAGTTTCACTTCTGCCTCCAACAGTCCCTCCGGTGTCTGATATCCCGCAAGCTGTACCTTGGAACATGCCTCATCCAGCAAATCCAAGGCCTTATCCGGCAGAAAACGGTCATTAATATAGCGGCTTCCCATAGCAACTGCTGCTTTTATGGCACTGTCCTCTATGGTCACTCCATGATGCTTTTCATAATAAGGAAGCAGCCCTCTTAAAATTTCCTCTGCCTCTTCTTTTGTAGGTTCCTCTACCATCACTGGTTGAAAACGCCGCTCTAAAGCTGCGTCTTTTTCAATGTGTTTACGATATTCTTCTATGGTAGTTGCACCGATTAATTGAATTTCTCCGCGGGATAACGAAGGCTTCAAAATATTAGAAGCATCCAGGGCTCCCTCTGCTCCACCAGCTCCAATGAGTGTATGAAGCTCATCTAAGAATAACAGAATCCTTCGATCATTAGCTACTTCTGCTACCACTCGCTTAATCCGCTCTTCAAATTCTCCCCTGTATTTAGAACCAGCTACCATGGCGGATAAATCCAAAACCACAATCCTTTTATCTGCCATATTTTCCGGTACCAAGCCTCTCACAATACGCTGTGCCAGCCCTTCTGCAATGGCTGTTTTTCCTACTCCTGGTTCCCCGATAAGACAAGGATTATTTTTCGTACGTCTGCTTAAAATCTGGATAATACGATTAATTTCTTTTTCTCTGCCTACCACCGGATCCAGCTTTCCAAGGGCCGCCTGTTCTGTAAGATCGCGGCTAAACTGATTCAGCATAGGCGTACTTCCTGCACTGTTTTGAATATCTTCTTTCAGAGAATTCTGATTGAAATTCCCCTCTATTCCCATGGCTTTCATAATCTCTATATAGAGCTTCTGAATATTAACGCCCAAAGTATGAAGTAGTCTCGTTCCTACACAGTCATACTCTTTTAACATAGCTAAAAGAAGATGCTCTGTACCGATTTCCTCGCTCTGCATTCTCTCTGCTTCCGTCTCAGCAGCAAAAAGCACCTGTTTGCATCTGGGCGTATAGCCCTGTGGTTCTGCAAGTAGCACATCAGAAGAAGGGGCTACCAGCTTCTCAATGAGTTCCAGAAGCTTCTCCTGACTTACTCCTGCCTCTGTAAGAACGTGTCCTGCAGTTCCTTCCTGAACTGCCAGAAGACCTGCCAGCAAATGCTCTGTCCCCACATAATTATGACTGCAACGCTTCGCTGTATTTTCTGCCAGTTTCAGCGCCTTGGACGCCAGTTTTGAATATTGCTCTTTCATGTGTTTCTCCTGTTCTGTTTCATTTTATTACTTATATTCTTCATAAATCTCATCAATTAAGGCATACACCTCTTCTTTTGAAATATTCTTGCAGCAACCTCTTGCCAAAACCACTACTAACTCTCTCTTCATCTCCTCCAAAGCACGCATCTTATCCCCATCAATGGAAATCATGGCTCCTCTTCTTCGGTCAATTGTGAGAAACCCCTCCTGCCTAAGTACGGAATATGCCTTATTTACTGTATGCATATTAATGCCAATGGTATCTGCCAGCTGCCTTACCGAGGGAAGTGGATCTCCTACTTTTAGCTGTTCTGTGGCAATTCCCATGATAATCTGATTACAAAGCTGTATGTATATGGCCTCGTCACTGTTAAAATCGATTTCGATAAACATGGCTCCACCTACTTTCTTTTGTTATAGAATGTTATATTTAATATAGCATAGATGTAATTACAGGTCAATTTGTATCTTTACAAATCTCCCAGTTTCTTTTATTGTTAAAGTATTCCAAACAAGAAAGAGAGGAACCTTTATGGTAACTATAGATTCTACCCTTTGCACTGGCTGCGGTAAATGTGTGGCTGATTGCATTGCCAAAAACTTACGCATCCAGGAGAAAAAAGCAGTGGTACAAAAAGAATGTTTTTTATGCGGACATTGTGTCTCTATTTGTCCTTATCATGCAGTAATTATCCCGGAATATGATATGACGGACGTGGAGTCCTGCTCCTCTGATACTTTTTCCTTAAACCCAGCATCTCTTCTACACACTATTAAATGCCGCAGAAGCATCCGTTCCTATGAAACTGAGAAAATAGAACAGGAAAAATTAGAACTTCTGGTACAGGCTGGCAGATATACTGCCACTGCAAAAAATAACCAGGACTGTCATTTTATCTTTGTTCAGGAAGAACTACCGGTTTTAAAAACTTTTGTGTGGGAGTATATTGAGAAATTAGAAGAAGGAAATCACAGGGAAATTCCAAGAGAACTGCTGCCTTATATCAGCTTTAACCGCCAGAGAAAGGCAAATCCAAAGGATGACTATTTATTCCGCAATGCCCCTGCAGTACTTTACATTACTTCTGACTGGCCATTAGATGCCGGACTTGCAGCACAGAACATAGAATTAATGGCTGTTTCACAGGGTCTTGGCGCACTCTACAATGGATTTCTTGCCCGGATTTCCGATGAAAATAAAGAGCTAAAAAAATGGCTTGGCATAGAAGGAAAAGCCATCAAAGCCTGTATGCTTCTTGGATATCCGAAAGTATCTTACCAACGCAGTGCTCCCCGCAAACCAGCCAATGTCATTTGGAAATAAAAAGGAAGGCAGGAGAATTTTCATGAACAAGCAAACAGAACACCAGGGACATCTCATGCATCCCATTGCCCGGATTTCAACAGACTTTCCCACCAAATTCGGGATTCCAAGACAAAGCGGATTGGTACCTGCTCTGAGATCCACGCTGATATTTGAACCAGAATACCGAAATCCTGACGCTTTAAAAGGACTGGAAGAATTCTCTCACTTATGGCTCATCTGGGAATTTTCAGAATCCATACAGGACACCTGGTCTCCAACCGTGCGCCCTCCCCGTCTTGGGGGAAATGTGCGGAAAGGAGTTTTTGCCACCCGCTCTCCTTTCCGCCCTAATCCCCTGGGATTATCCTGCGTCAAACTGGAGGAAATCCTTTGGGATGCGCCAAATGGCCCTCTTCTCTTGTTATCCGGCGCAGATTTAATGGACCAGACCCCTATTTATGACATCAAACCCTATATTCCCTTTTCAGACAGCCATCCGGAGGCTACGGGTGGATTTGCGGATACTCACAGGGATGACCGTCTGCATGTAGAGTTTGCAGAATCCCTAAAGGCTCTGATGCCGGAAGAACACCTGAATGCCCTGATAGAGGTCCTGGCTCTGGACCCAAGACCAGCTTATCAGAAAGACCCTAATCGCATCTATGGATTTCCCTTTGCTGGAATGGAAATCAAGTTTTCTGTAAGGGATGGGGTGCTTACAGTCATTAAAATTGAGATTTCTTGATATGTGTTACTCCGAAAAAACGGGACTGCTTTTGCAGTCCCACTTTCCATTCTCTTTCTGTTTTATATTCTTGCAACTTTGGTATCTCTGGCAGCTTTGGCTACTGCTTTCGCCACTGCTGGACCTACCCTTTTATCAAAAGCTTTTGGAATAATATAATCTGGATTCAGTTCCTCTTCTGTGATCAATCCTGCCAGTGCATCTGCTGCTGCAATTTTCATTTCATCATTAATATCTTTTGCCCTTACATCAAATGCACCGCGAAAGATTCCTGGAAATGCCAGAACATTGTTAATCTGGTTCGGGAAATCGCTTCTGCCTGTTGCCACCACTTTTGCTCCGGCTGCTTTGGCTTCTTCCGGATAAATCTCCGGAACCGGATTGGCACAGGCAAAAATAACCGCATCCTTTGCCATGCTCTCTACCATTTCCTTTGTCACTACTCCAGGTGCAGACACACCGATAAAGACATCTGCTCCCTTCATCTGTTCTGCAAGACTTCCTGCTTTTTTCTCCAGATTGGTAATTTTACTCATCTCTTCTTTCACTGCATTCATACCCTCTTTTCTGCCTTCATAAATTGCCCCATTTCTGTCACAGAGGGTAATCTTTTTATATCCTGCTTTCAAAAGCAGTCTGGCAATGGAAATTGCTGCCGCTCCTGCTCCGTTCATTACAATAGAAACTTCCTCTTTCTTCTTGCCGGTCAGCTTCATAGCATTATTTAAGCCTGCCAGAGTAATCACTGCCGTACCATGCTGGTCATCATGGAAAATTGGAATATCACATTTCTCTTTCAGTTTTTTCTCGATTTCAAAACATCTGGGAGCCGCAATATCTTCCAGATTGACACCGCCAAATGAGCCGGAAATCAGATAAATCGTATTTACGATTTCATCCACATCCTGTGATTTAATACAAAGAGGAAATGCATCTACATCTCCAAATGCTTTGAACAGCACACATTTTCCCTCCATAACCGGCATTCCGGCTTCGGGGCCAATGTCTCCCAGGCCCAAAACGGCAGAACCGTCTGTAACCACCAGGCACATATTCCATCTTCTGGTAAGTTCATAAGATTTGTCTATATCCTTCTGGATTTCCAGACAAGGCTGTGCTACCCCAGGTGTATAAGCCAAAGACAGGTCATCCTTGGTTTCTACCGGCACATTTGCCACAACCTGAATTTTTCCTTTCCATTCTTTATGTAATCTCAATGATTCTTTTGCGTAATCCATGATACTTCCTCCTGATTCCTGCTTTTCTGTCTATGAATGTAATTAATAATTTCCTGTAAAAAACGTTCCGTCTCCTGGCAGTTCATAGTTCTCAAAATAAGAATGGAAATCCAGCTTCAGATACGCACAGAGATTGGCCAGCTCGACCATAGTATTGTCATTTACAGGAATTCCATTCTCCCTTCTGTCCTTTTCTGCAAAAATTTCCTTTTCTCCATGGGTATAAATCTGACTCTCTCCTTCTGCTTTTGGACTCTCCCTCAAAGCCTCCAGATATTCGGATAAGTGTGCCTTAATCTCTGTCGGATTCCCGAAAATTTCTGGATTTATTGCTGCAAATCCATGGCAAATACCTGTTTTGTCCGGGAAAGTACAACATTTTTCTGATGTGACACCCATGGAAAAAATGGAACTAAATAATTCACACAGCATACCATATCCGTATCCTTTATGGCTTCCACTCACTTCCTTATTTCCTCCCAAAGGCATAATACCGCCCCCTCGTTTGGAAACAATATTTTCCAGTACAATAGGAGCCTGTGTGCTCTCATGTCCGTTTGCGTCTAATGCCCATCCCTGTGGAAGAGGTTTGTTCATCTTATTGTACATTTCCAGCTTTCCTCTAGTTACCACTGTGGTAGAACAATCAAAAAGAAAAGGATAAGGTTCTGCCGGCATAGCTACTGCAATAGGATTGGAACCCAGCATAGCTTTTTTCCCGAAAGTAGGCACCATAATAGCTTCGGAATTGGTGCAGGCCATTCCCAGTAATCCCTGGTCACTGGCCATCTTTGCGTAGTAACCGGCAATTCCAAAATGGTTTGATTCTCTTACTGTTACAATACCGATTCCCATTGTTTTTGCTTTTTCAATCGCTTTGTTCATAGCAAAAATAGAAATCAGCTGTCCCATGCCGTTATGTCCGTCAATTACCGCAGAAACAGGTGTCTCAAACACCACTTCTGGTTTTTCCTTTGGGTGAATCGTGCCTTTTTCAATTCCTTTGTGGTACCGCACCATACGCTGCATACCATGGCTTTCTATTCCGAACAAGTCCGCAGTCAGCAGTACATCTTCGATTTCCTTGCTTTCCTCTTCGCTAAATCCAAAAGCTCTGAACACATCATAACAGAAATGTTCCAGAATCGGATAGCTCCATTTTACGTATCCCATAACGCCACCTCCTGGTATTCCATTAATAATATTGGTATGACCAATTTATAAATAAATCATACCATGCCAAACCAGAAAACGCAATAAAAAAGACAATTACCACGTGTAAAAAATGCGAAAAAAAGCTGCCGCACTTTTATGCAGCAGCTTTTACTCCCGTTTTCAGACCTTTATATTTTCTTTTTTCCGATCTATTTCTAATATGATATCTTCTATTGCTTTCATATGTTCCCTCATACAGATTTCGGCATCTTCCTCTCGACGTTCCACAATTGCGTCCACCAACTTTCGGTGCTGTTCATCCATCGGCGAGACAGAATGTTGTTTCTGCATCATATAACTCCGGATTCCCGTAATAATATTTTCTGTCAGCTGGGCAGAAGCGCTCATAACCGAAAACAACATGGGGCTTTGAGCCATTTTTCCGATTTTAATGTGTAAATCCCTGTCTAAGTCTCCCCTGGTTTTTTCTTCCTCTGCCGCATCCAGTCTGGCCAGAATTAACTGAAGTTCTGCTGCATCCACCGGTGTACAGTTTCTGGCAGCCAAACGTGCAGCCCCTACTTCCAAGGCACTGCGAAGCTGCTGATTATGGTATATGCTGCTGTTGTTTAGACGCAACAATATGGATAATGGCTCGATAAGACTATTTTCCAGGTTTTCAGACACATAACTTGCCCCACCTCTCACTGTCTTGATAATCCCAAGCAAACCCAGGGTTCTTAATACTTCCCGCACCACAGGACGGGAAACCCCTAATGCCTCTGCCATATTTCTTTCTGCCGGAAGTGCATCTCCCTTTTTCAGAATCCCTTCTTTGATATTTTCAATAATTTGGTCTAAAATTTCCTCAAAGGGATTTTCCTTTTCAATTTTCCTAAACATAGTTTCCTGCCCTTTCTCTTTCTATAGACAGTATATAATAAGTGCTTCTCGCCAGCAAGGACTCATTTGCTTCGCCCCTGTAAATTTTTATCTTTTTATCTTTTTTCTTTCATGAAGCAAAATTTCCGCCTGCTTCATGATTTCTCTTTGTTTTTCTTTTATCATCATCTCCCCGGTTCATCTTATCATCTCCTGGTATTTATTCAATTTCTGATTCTTATGATACATAAAAAGAGGAATTCCTGTACAACTTACAAAAAGAACAACAATGCACAAAAACAAACCCCAAAACGGATAGGAAAAATGAAAATACGCAATCCTCTGCTTCATCACATAAGCAATGCCAGCTAAACACAAACTCCCCACTGTAATCAATAATCCCGCAATCACACAGCTATAAAAAGTTCCTTCTAAAACCAGCATCTTTTGAAGTTGTTTTCTTGTCATGCCAATGCTTTCCATGACTGCAAATTCTCTTTTTCTTTGTGTCAGGCCTGTCATAGTCACATTCACATAATTTGCCAGCCCCATAAGAATCAAAATCCCACAAAGCACACTCATAACAATACGGCTGGAAACGATATAATCTTTTGCAGCTTTCAATATATCAGATTTTGCAGACATAAACAATGTTCTGGCATCTTGATTTTCCGTTTCTTTTGGATTTCTGAAGGTTCTATTTCTTTCCTCTATCATCTGATTCAGGCTTTCCTTCAACATTGGCTCTGCTTTTGGCTGTACCGTTAGTTTCATACCAAAATTTTGTCTTGGAAGTCCCATGTTCTCAAAACCTTTTTCACTTGCTAAAAAGTATAAAATACCAGGTCCATTCCAGGTAGTATTTAGTTTTGGAAGCCGTTTCTGTTTCACATTCAGATAACCTGCCAGTTTCATTTCTGCTTTCTTTTCGTGCTTCATATTATAAAAAGTAATGGGCATTCCTGTATATGTTACACTTTCCTCTTTTTGTATTTGAGATAACAAATTATAATGAAAAAGAAGTACGCCCTCTCCCTTTTTCACAGCTTCTATATCCAAAGGAAGCCCTTCTTTCTTGGAAAATATTTCTAACTTTTCCAGATACTCTGCACCTACTGCCTGAACCACAATCTCAAAATAAGGTAAATCTGTTTTATTTTCTTTCATGAAAAGCTCCAGGGCCTTTTCTTCCGTTTCTACATACCCATAGCCTCCCTTGCTCCGCACACTTTTTGTAACACCGCTCAAACCTTCCATTTTTCTGCATAATTCCTCTGGAAAATAGTTTTCCTGTGCATCGTATTGAGATGCCTGCATGCTACTCATCTGGCTTTGAATATTAAAATCTGCATTCTCATACTCTATGCGATTGGTATCATCGGTTCCTGTGGAAATCACCACTGCACCAAGTGCTACAACAAGCCCCAAAAACAGCGAACCTACCGTAAACAAAAAGCGTTTTTTCAAACGGACAGTATTCCTCCAAGCCATTTGTGCAAGACTTCCTCCCGTGGTGGATTGTCTGATTTTTTTCTGTTTTCCTGCATCTGCCTCTGAAAACTTTGCGGCTTCTACTGGAGTCATATTCACTATTTTTCTCATCGCTGTGGATGCACTAAAAAAAGTAACTGCCGCACTAAAAAGAACTGCTGCAATCAGAAGCCAGGGCTTAAATGCAATTATAGATGAGGCTTCACCAAGACCGTTCAAATACATCCCTGATAACAATTTTGGCACTACAGTCACCATAAGTACGCTTCCGGTTACACTGCCTATGAGACTCCCTATCATTATCATTTTCCATATCTGCCGGTAAACCACCTTGCGAAGCTGTACGCCTGTTGTTCCCAAAACTTTTAAAAGTCCATATTGCCGGATATCCCTGGAAAGGGAAATTTGAAGCACATTATGAATAAGAAGATAGGCACCTATGAGAATCATAACTGCCAGAAAAATCCCTGTATCAAATCCTCCTGCCAAATCAAAAACAGCCTGGTAGGTAATCGCATTTCCTCCGAAAAACTGCTGGCTGTCATCTGCCATGGTCACATCTTGGTAAAGTCTTTCTTCTATCTTTTCATCTGTTATGGTATCTTTTTGTTGTATTAAAAGCGTGGTATTTTCCTGAATATTCAGCTTTAGCCCATCTAAAAAAGCCTGAGAAAAATATCCTCTTGGTGCTCCGACCATGGGGTCTACATATTCTGTATAATATCCGGAAAGCCGAAAATGTTCTTCCCTTATACTGTCATTTACAAGGGTTATTTTCAAGGGAATATCCATTCCAATGTATGGCTTGGAAATCCCTATCTCTTCCAAAGCACGCATAGGAAGCATAACTTCTTTTTCCTCTTTTGGATAGGTTCCATGAATATCTGTGTAAGCTGGTTTCTGTATTTTTTCATAGGCTTTTGTATCCAAAACTTCTGCTGCAAAATCATCTGTATGTCCTATATAGACTACCGTTCCTGTTTCTTTAATATAGTCCAGACCTTCTATTTCCCTGCGTTGTTCTTCTGTCGCCCGTTCTAAAGTTGTATAAGCTGCTGTTCCTGAATTGCGGACATATAAAAGATAATCTGTTTTGATTTTTCCAATAGACAGACCGAATACTCCAAACAGCATAATGACCACAAGTGCAATTGCTGTAATTAAAATACGGTTTCGTACCACATTGGCCCGATACATGTTCTTTGCCAGAAGGCTGATGATTTCTCTGTTATTATTCTTCATAAGTATCACCCTTGACCTTTCCATCCTCAATGCGGATTATCCGGTCAGCCATCTGTGCAATTTCCTCATTATGAGTCACAACTACAATGGTCTGATGAAACTCATAGGCACTTGACTTTAAAAGTCCCACTACCTCCATCCCCGTGACAGAATCCAGATTTCCTGTGGGTTCATCGCAGAGAAGTACCGCAGGTTTTGTGGACAAGGCCCTTGCAATTGCCACCCTCTGCTGTTGTCCTCCTGATAAGGTTTCCGGCATATGATATAACTTTTCACGCAGCTTTAAACAGTCTATCATATGATTCAAAAATTCCTCATCCACCCTCATTCCATCCAGTTTCATAGGCAAGGTAATATTCTCATACACATTCAAAATCGGAAGCAGATTATAGTTTTGAAATACAAAGCCAATATTTCTCCTTCGGAATATAGTAAGCTCTTCACTCTCCATATCTTCCAGCTTTTCGCCCCTGACATAAATACTGCCTTCACTGGGCTTATCAAGACCTCCCAATAGATTCAAAAGGGTTGTTTTCCCCGAACCGGAAGAACCTACAATCGCTACAAATTCCCCCTCTTCGATAGAAAGGTTCACTCCATCAAGTGCCTGAACTCCTCCAGAAGGCATCTGATAGATTTTCTTTACATTTACTGTTTTTAATACTTCCATATTTCCACCTCATTGTATCATTCTGCGATTTGTTTTTACAAGTTTTATCCTAGCAGACACTACTTACAAACTACTTACAAAAACAAATTCTTCAAAAAAACTTAAACCGGTAAAAATATGGAGATTTCCAAACCTTTTTCCTTTTCTTTTGCTTTCATAAAACCGCCATGCTGTAAAACAATTTCTCTGGCAAGATATAACCCCAGACCAAAGCCTGGTTGATTTTCTGCTCTTTTTCCACGATAAAATCTCTGAAAAATCAAATTCAATTCTTCGTGTTCAATTCCCACTCCAAAATCTCTTACTGCAATCTGTGCAAACATCTCATTTTTTGAAATTTTTATCTCAATCTTGCTGCCATTTGGGGAATATTTCACACTATTATCTAATAAATTATAGACAGCTTCTCCCAGCCATTTTGCATCATGAGACACACACAGCTCTTCCTCTCCCTGGACTGAAAAAATAATCTGCCTTTCCTGTGCATCCTTCCTCATTTGAAACAGACTGTTGAGTACCGTAGCTGTCAAATCTTCCTGTTCTTTTTTTATCTGTACTATATGGTTTTCCAATCTGGACATCTTAATAAATCCTTCGGTGAGAAAACGGATTCTGGCCTCTGATGCACAAAGTGCTTCCAGGTAAAGTTCTTTTTCTTCCCTGCTAATCTCTTCCTCTTGCAACAATTCCAAATAGCTTTCCATGTTTGCAAGGGGATTACGAAGCTGATGTGCCGTCTCTGCAATTAATTCTTTGATTTGATTGCGTTCCTTCCAAGCCTTTTCCTGTGTTCCCCTGATGATATCCGATAAACGCACCAATTGATGCTGCACTTTAGCCGGAAGTGTGTCTTGATTTGGCAACGCAATTTCCAGCGTTTTTCCATTTATTAAATCTTCTAAAGCTCTGGAAATGATTTCCATTTCTTTTCTTTTTTGAAACATATTTTCACTTTCCAAATGTATAGCCAAGCCCAAACAAATTCGTAATGTAAATAGGATTTGATGGGTCTGGCTCTATTTTTTTCTTTAAACGGTTTAGTGTTACATTCACTGTATTTTCTTCCACAAATGCTCCTTCTGCATCCCACACCTGCTGCAAAAGCATGGTTTTTGTCAAAACTCTTCCTTTGTTTTTTGCCAAAATTTCCAGAAGCTTATATTCCTTGGCAGTCAGTCTGACTTCCTCTGTTTCTCTAAAAACCTGTTTTCTTTCAAAGTCTATTTTCAAATTTTCATATTGAAAAATTTCATGATTTTCCCCTGTTCTTCTGAGGATTGCCTCAATATGTTTCAACAGCACAGCCATGGAAAAAGGCTTTACTAAATAATCATCTGCCCCGAAATCAAAGGCTTTTATCATTTCTTCTTCTTCATCTCTTGCCGTCAAAAACAATGCCGGAATACCACCAGACTCTCTGGCCTTCCTGCACAATTCCAATCCATCCCCATCAGGAAGATTTCTGTCTATGATCAAAAGACTGGGATGCTCCTTTAAAACCTCATATCCCTGTGCAAGAGAAAAAGCACCTGCCACCTGATATCCTGCTTTTTTCAATGCTCTTTGAAGAGCTTCATGAAACAATTGATCATCCTCTATGATTGCTATCTTTTTCATAATAGTCAATATCCCTTTTCGTTTCTTATCCTATTTTTATCTTACTATACCCTCCCTGTTTTCGCAAGCAGATAGAAAAACCGCACTGACTTTCTCTTTTCTGAAAATCAGTGCGGTCTTCTATAATACAGCCACCTTTTTACACTTCGTCAATGGCCTTTCCAATATCATTTCTCATATATTTATTTTCAAACTGAATCCACTGGGTTGCCTTGTAAGCATTGGCACGGGCTTCTTTTAAATCTGCCCCTTTTGCGGTAACACCAAGAACACGGCCTCCGTTTGTGACAATCTTGCCATCTTTAAACGCAGTTCCTGCATGGAACACATAGTATCCGTCTTTGTCTTTGAATGTATCAAGACCTTCGATTGGGAATCCTTTTTCATAAGACACCGGATATCCGTCAGAAGCAAGAACTACACAGACTGCTGCATTATCCTCAAACTGCAGGTCTACTTCATCCAGTTTTCCATCTACACAGGCTTCAAACACTTCTACAATATCATTCTTCAGTCTTGGGATAACAACCTGGGCTTCCGGGTCACCAAATCTTGCATTGTATTCCAGAACCTTTGGTCCTTTTTCTGTCAGCATTAAACCAAAGAAAATAATTCCCTTAAATTCTCTTCCTTCTGCTGCCATAGCATCTACGGTTGCCTGGTAAATATATTTTTCACAGAAATCGTCTACTTCTTTTGTGTAGAACGGACTTGGTGAGAAGGTTCCCATACCGCCGGTGTTTAATCCCTGGTCACCGTCTTTGGCACGTTTGTGATCCTGTGCGGAAGTCATAGTCTTAATGGTTTTTCCATCTACAAAAGATAAAACAGAAACTTCACGGCCTGTCATGAACTCTTCAATAACCAGCGTGTTTCCTGCAGAACCGAATTTTTTATCCAGCATAATGGTTTGTACACCTTCTTCTGCTTCTTCCAAGGTATTGCAGATTAACACACCTTTTCCAAGAGCCAGACCGTCTGCTTTTAACACGATTGGAAATTCTGCCTTTTCTCTAAGATAAGCCAGAGCTGCATCTGCATCTTCAAAATTTTCATATCCTGCTGTAGGAATATTGTATTTTTTCATTAAGTCTTTTGAAAATGCCTTGGAGCCTTCCAAAATAGCCGCATTTTTTCTTGGTCCAAACACACGAAGTCCTTCTTTTTCAAACACATCTACAACACCGCCCACTAACGGGTCGTCCATGCCTACTACGGTCAGATCTACCTCATGTTCTTTTGCAAATGCAGCCAGTTTCTCAAACTCCATAGCTCCAATGGCTACACACTCTGCATATTCTGCAATTCCTGCATTTCCTGGTGCACAGTAAATCTTCTCTACCTTTGGACTCTGTGCCACCTTCCATGCAATCGCATGTTCTCTTCCACCGCTTCCGATTATCAATACTTTCATAAATCCAATGCCCCTTTCCTGTCTTTTGTTTTTATCGAATTTTTACCAGACCATCCTGAATCTCTACTCTGTCATTTACAATCAGATCAATGGCTTTCGGCATGATTTTCCATTCTGCTTCTTCCATAACTCTTCTCTGAAGGATTTCAGGTGTATCGCCTTGTTTTACCTCCACTGCCTTCTGCAGAA
>CAJKMA010000046.1 GCA_905200905.1 uncultured Bacillota bacterium | reverse complement strand
TAAGACGCCGCCCTCTCACGGCGGAAACACGGGTTCGATTCCCGTACGAACTGCTTAGGAAATATCTCAAAGGATATTTCCTTTTTTTATTTTACAGGAAACCGAATACAAAAAAGAATATGGAGAACACACAATGAACTCTTTTATCGACCTTCATACACATTCCACTGCCTCAGACGGCACCTTAACTCCAACAGAACTCCTTTCCCTTGCCAAAAAACAACACTTAAAAGCCATTGCACTAACAGATCATGATACTACTGCTGGATTAGAGGAGGCACAGCAGGCAGCGACAAACTCAGCTGTTGAACTGATTCCTGGTATTGAGTTTTCTTCTACATGGCAAAATACCAGTGTACATATCGTAGGATTAGACTTTGACTGGAAAGATTCTGGTTTTCAGGATACCCTGAAAAAATTTCAAGGTTCCAGAACCAGGCGCAACCTAAAAATGATTGCACTTCTTCAAAAAGAAGGTTTTCATATCTCCCTAGAGGCTGTCCAGAATGCTTTTCCAAACAGCACTTGCACGCGTGCGAATCTAGCCAGATTCCTGGTAGACCTAGGAGAAATCCCTTCCATGAAAGAGGCCTTTGACCGCTACTTAGGTGACCATGCCAAATGCTATGTTCCAAGAGAAGAAGTCACCCCTGCGCAAACCATTGATTTGATTCATCAATGCAAAGGGATTGCTGTTTTTGCTCATCCTGTATTATGTAAATTTTCCACCTCCAGACTGGAATTTTTGATTCAGGAATTAAAGAAAGTCAATTTGGATGCTATAGAGGTTTTCTATTCCACTTATACCCCTTCAGACCAGTCTGCTATGGCTCGTTTAGCACAAAAACATCACCTGAAAGCCTCTGGTGGCAGCGACTTTCATGGAAGCAATAAACCTCATATCCACCTTGGAATCGGAAAAGGAAACCTAAAAATCCCATATACAATCCTGGAAATCCTTCGTTCCTAAAAAGAGGATGTGGACGTAAATATTCTTGATAATATTTACGTCCACATCCTCTTTTCTTTAAAAAATATGTTTCCCTGTTAATTCTGTCTTTACATCTATCAAACCAACCGATTCCATACGACTGTCTGTAGAAGCAACACCTGCCCATCCTGAAGGGTTGGTTCCATGCTATTTTCCTATCTTTTTCCAAATAGAGTTTTTCATCTCTATGCCTCCTCAGGAGCTTCTGCAGGTACAAAAATCCTATCGTGGATGGAATTATCTGGCGCAATCCCTTGTTTTGTGGCTTCCTGGCAGAAGTATTCCTGAGAATTTACCAGCAGCTTGCCTCTCTTATCTATTTTTTCATAGGTTCCGTCTGCCTGAAGCACATGAGCTTTTACATTATCTGCAAGCTGAATATCTAAAATATGTTTCACTTCTTCTTTAATCTTCTCATCTTCTACTGGAAATACAATTTCTACACGCTTATCCAAATTTCTTGGCATCCAATCCGCACTTCCCATGAAAATCTGTTCTCTTCCATCGCTGTAAAAATAGAAAATCCGGCTATGTTCCAGGAAATTTCCAACAATAGAACGCACAGTAATATTTTCACTAATTCCAGGGATTCCCACTTTTAAACAGCAAATTCCTCGAATAATTAAGTCAATTTGAACCCCAGCTGCACTTGCCGCATACAAAGCAGCAATAATATCCCTATCACACAAGGAATTCATTTTTGCTATAATTCTGGCTTTTTTCCCTTCCAAAGCTCTCTCTCGTTCCATTTCAATCAAATGTAAAAATCGGTTTCTCATCCAAAGAGGCGCTACTACCAGCTTATTCCAACTTCTTGGTTCTGAATAACCAGAGAGCATATTGAATACAGCAGTGGCATCCTCTCCTATCTTAGCAGAGCAGGTCAAAATTCCACAGTCTGTATACAGTTTGGCTGTCGAATCATTATAATTTCCTGTTCCAAGATGCACATATCTACGGATTCCCTCTTCCTCCTTACGCACCACCAGGGTAATCTTGCTGTGTGTTTTTAACCCAAGAAGCCCATAGATAACATGGCATCCGGCTTTCTCCAGTTTTTTTGCCCATACAATATTATTTTCTTCATCAAATCGGGCTTTTAATTCTACTAAAACAGTAACCTGTTTTCCATTTTCTGCTGCTTGAGCAAGAGCTGCTACAATGGGAGAATGGCCACTAACTCTATACAAGGTCTGTTTGATAGCAAGCACCTGTGGATCTTTCGATGCCTGGCGCACAAAATCCACCACTGGAGAAAAAGTCATATAAGGATGATGTAGCAAAATATCATGTCTACGGATTTGGGTAAAAATATCCTCTTCTGTCATCATCTTTGGCACTGGTGCTGGCACATAGGCAGGTGTTTTTAAATCCTCAAAACCTTCCAACCCATACATTTTCATAAGAAAAGTTAAATCCAGAGGACCATTCACTGCATAAATATCCTCTTCTTTCATGTGAAATTCCGTTTTCAAAATTTTCAGAAGACGGTCATCCATTTTTTCATCCACATCTAACCGAATGACCTCTCCCCACTGGCGTTTTTTAATCTGCTTTTGAATCTCACTAAGCAAATCCGCTGCCTCATCCTCGTCAATGGTCAAATCCGCATTTCGGATAATGCGATAAGGGCAGGTACATACCACCTGATTACTCAAAAAAAGTTTCCCAATATTTCGCTCAATAATCTCCTCTAACAGAATTACTGCCTTTTTTCCCTCTTTCTGACAGGGAATCTCCACAATCCTCGGAAGTACAGACGGCACCTGGACTGTAGCAAATTCCAACTCCTCTTTTTCTTTTTTTCCTTTCTTTAAAATCAAGGCGCCAATATTTAAGGTTTTATTCCGCACAAGAGGAAATGGCCTTGCACTGTCCATGGCCATAGGAGTAAGAACTGGATAAATGGTTTCCTCAAAATACTGGTCTGTAAAAATCTTCTGCTCTTTGGTCATATTCTCATGACTTTCCACAACCACTAACCCTGCTTTTTTAAGAGCTGGAAGCAAAGAACGATTGTAGGTGCTGTATTGCATCTGGATGAGATTTTTAGTAACTGGGGCTAACATAGAAAGCTGCTCTTTTGGTGATAAACCTGCTATATCTGGTTTTGTATATTTTGCATGCACCATATCTTTTAAAGATGCCACACGTATCATAAAAAACTCATCCAAGTTAGAAGCTGTAATACTGAGAAATTTCAGTCGTTCAAACAAGGGAATGGTTTTATCCCTTGCCTCAGACAATACTCGTTCATTAAATCCGATCCAGCTCAACTCCCTATTGCGGTAATATTCTGGTTTTGTATATTCTTTTAAATCCATGGAAAGCCTCCTTTTATTTCCGTTTCCTGCACTTTAAAACTGGCCGTATACTAAAAATTTCCTCAAAGAAATCACTGGATTCTCCCAAAAGCCCACGTTCTAAAGTCATATCTTCCCTGGCTGTTACTGTCATGATTAACTCCTGCTCCCTAACTGTAGCCTTGATTTCTTCTATCTTCTGCTTGTGACTTCGATCCAACACATTTGCCACTCGGATAATCGCTGTTAATTTTGCTGCTGTCATGTAATAGCTTTTACTTGCCACATTTCGGAAATCTTTTCCACACTGATAATCAAAAGGTTGCTTAATAAATCGCACCACATTGGCAATAAGCTCCAGCTCCTGATGGGATAAACCTATAATTTCTGTAGACATAATAATTTCATAAGCACACTCCGATGCATTACTCAGGCTAATATAGTTTCCACAATCATGAAGCAAGATGGCAATTTGCAGCAAAAGTCGTTCCCTTTTTCCCATGCCGTGAATTTTCTTCATTCCGTCAAAAATGGCCAATGCATTCTGATTTACAGCGCCTGTATGATTTTTACTGCTCATATAACGCTTGGCAATATTTCTTGCAGAAACCAGAATATCATTTTCAAAATTATGTTTACTCTTAATCATTTTATGTTTCTGGGCATAATCATAAGAAATACCGTCGTTTAAATGGGTTCCTGGAAGCCACAAGGTCTGAGCACCAAATTCTTCCATAAACACCCTATAAATAATCAAGGCTGGAACCATATTTTCTGCATAGTCCAAAGAAATACCAAGAGCAACAGAAATCTCCTCTGGGGAGCTGGACATCACCCAATGATATCCCTCCATAAAATTCTGAAAACTGACCGTTCGATTTTCCTGCATGCTTCCCATTTTTTCCAGCATTCGTTCTATAAAAGTATTTCCAAGAAGAATAATATGTTCTGCTTTCCGATCTTTGAGATGAAGCTTCTTAAATCCAAGAATCTGATTGTGAACCAACTCCTCCACAATTTGCTCATAATGGGTCGTTTCATTTTCCAAGGGATGCAGCAACTCCCTCACTCTCAAACTTCCCATCTTAAAATCCTGGGTAGTAACAAGTGCGTCTTTATCAAACAAAGAAACTTGTACATTTCCTCCCCCGATTTCAATAATGGCAGTTCCTTTCTGAATCATCTTGGCAAAAGAAACCTCCTTTGCTGCAATCGATTTATAACCATAAAATCTTTGTTCTGAATTGCTTAGAATTTCCACTTCCAAGCCGGTCTTCGGATAAACCTGCCCCAGTACCATCCATACATTCTTTGCTTCCCCAAGAGTACTGGTGGCGCATACCCGATAATCCTCCACTTGATACTCTTTCATAATCTCTGTAAAATTTTTCAAAATTCTACACAATTCCTTTGCTGTATCTACGGTAATGGTCCGGTCACTATAAGTTTCCTTCCCCATTTCCAGCCTGCTCTGCACAGTATCAATATGCCGGATTCCTGTCTGCTGAGACATTTCATAAATATCCATCCGCACATGATAGGAACCAATATCAATGGCCGCAAATGTTTTCATCCCCATACGCTTCCTCTCCTACCCTTCAATCCCCAGAAATGTTCTTAATTTCTGGTATTGCTCTCTGGCTGTATGATAGCCCTGTTCATATAGTTTCTCCAATTTCTCCTTATCTTTTTCCACTCTGCCAATTTCTACTGGCTCTTTTGGACAAATAAGAAAGACTTTTCCCTGCTTTTCTTGCTCATAAAGATATTCTAAAGTCTCATTATAACGAATATGCCTATTTTTCATTTGACGAACTAGATTCGGAAACTCCTTTTGGTAACGCAGATATGCCATAGGCATCAACTTGTTTGGTCCTTTCTGATATCCACGTTCCCTAGTAAGTACCACCACATTTTTTTCATTTCCCATTTCTTCTGATTTTTTAATAGGAATAGAATCTGCCACACCGCCATCCAGATAGGGTTGTTTCTGAATCCACACGGTTCTGGACACCAGAGGCAGGGAACCAGAAGCCCGTACATAATAAATACCTTTATGCATATCTACAATACGCTTATACTCTGCCTCACCAGTCTTGCAATTGGTTACCACTGCATAAAACTGAGTTGGGTTTTTTTCAAATGTTTTATAATCATAAGGATTTAGTTTATCTGGAATCGTTTTATAACAAAAATCTGCATCAAACAAATCTCCTGTTTTTATCAGATTTTTAAAACTGCAATATTGCTCCTCTTCCAAATATGCCGTGTTCGTTTCAAATCCTCGTCTCTTTTGTTTGGATAGAAAACTACAGGCATGAATCGCTCCCGCTGAAACGCCCAGGCAGGAATGAAAAGAAAATTCCTTATCCAGGGAGTCCAGGAAAAAATCCAGTACTCCCGTAGTAAAAGCGCCACGCATACCTCCGCCTTCCAACACTAAACCAGTTTGTTTTCTCTCTGTCATGACTTTTACCTTCTTTCTATTTCTCTATTTTAGCACGAAATAAAAGAATACAAAAGTTAAATAAAGTTAAAGTTTTATTTTAATTCTCTGACCCACATAAATCTTGTCGGGGTTTGCAATACCGTTTATTTGTGCAAGCTTCTGATAAGTGGTTCCATATTTTGCAGCAATCTCCCATAAAGTATCACCAGGACGAACTGTATAATACTGAGCTCCATTAATTCTATTTTGTACTGCCTTATATCT
This sequence comes from uncultured Bacillota bacterium, assembly GCA_905200905.1. GTDB lineage: Bacteria > Bacillota > Clostridia > Lachnospirales > Lachnospiraceae > Blautia. The sequence goes on along the minus strand of CAJKMA010000046.1, from coordinate 15,742 downwards.
AGTTCCCAACACAATTTCCCGAATTCTTCCATTTCCATATTTTCCTTGCATAACTTCTTCTACCAAAGTATCTATAGAGGCCCAGGCAATATGATTGATAAAATTCTGTACCTCTTCATAACGGCTGCCTAAAGCGTTCTTTCTTGCCTCACCCACACCATATTTCCCCTGCATTACAGCAGCCGCCAGTTCTAAGGTAGTTCCTTCTGGTTCTGGGATAGGTTCCGGTTGAATCGGTTCTCCATTTCCATAATCTTTGTAACCATAGTTTAAATCCACATCCCCTTCAATTCCTGAAATTCTACCCTGACTGGAATACTGCCAGATAGCTTTCTCCTTCACAACTGCTGTAGATGCATACTGGGCATACCACAAATCATAAGGAAGCTGACTACGGTCAAAATATTCCTCTAAATATTCTAAATTTGCATAAAACATAGGAATATAACCGAACTTCTTCACCTCTTCACAAAAAGCTTTTGCCATCTGGGTTGCAAGAGCTCTGGTAATGATTACACCATTTTTCTCTGCATAGTCCACAGAATCGTACTCAAAATCATAGGCAATAGGCCACGAAACTTGATACTGCCTTGCCAACTTGACTGCATACCCTGCTTCTTTTTGGGCCATTTCTGGATTTAAGGCATAAGAAAACCAGTATATCCCCATGGGAACCCCTGCTGCATTGGCTCCTCTTGCGTTTTCGTGAAATCTGGAATCCACGTGGTTTTCTCCATACCCTCCGCGAATCATAACAAACTCCACACCATCCTTCTTTACCTGTTGCCATTCAATCTTCCCCTGCCAACGACTCACATCAATTCCTTTTAATACCATTTTTTATTTTCTCCCTTCTCTGGCATGTTCCTGCTTTATGTTACGCCAGACTGGGGGATTAGGTTCTACAGTCTGATTTGAACGAATTTTTAGATGGATTTTCACTTGAAAATCAAAAGATTTTTCCGTATAATAAGTTCCAAAATCAAAACTAGAATGATTGACAAAGGAGACTACCATGGAAAAGAAACCATTTGTAACCAAGGAGCAGTTGGAAGAAATTATACAAGAATATCCCACTCCTTTTCATTTATATGACGAAAAAGGCATTCGCGAAAATGCAAAGGCTATGAAAGAAGCTTTTTCCTGGAATAAAGGATTTAGAGAATATTTTGCAGTAAAGGCTACACCCAATCCTTATTTGATTGATATTTTAAGAGAATATGGCTGTGGCTGCGACTGTTCTTCTTATACAGAGCTAATGTTATCCGAAGCCATTGGTTGTACAGGGGAAAATATTATGTTTTCTTCCAATGATACGCCAAAAGAAGATTTCCAGTACGCTCATAAGCTGGGCGCAATCATTAATTTGGATGACATCACGCATATTGCATTTTTAGAAGAGGCTATTGGAACCATACCAAAGAAAATCAGCTGCCGCTACAATCCAGGCGGGGTTTTTGAAGTATGCAACGGAATCATGGATAATCCAGGAGATGCTAAATATGGTATGACAGAAGAACAGATTTTTGAAGCGTTCCGTATTTTGAAGAGAAAAGGTGCAGAAGAATTTGGAATTCATGCATTTTTGGCAAGTAATACCGTAACGAATGAGTATTATCCTATGTTGGCAAAGCAATTGTTTGAATTAGCCGTAAGATTAGAAAAAGAAACTGGAGCCCATGTAAGCTTTATTAATTTGTCCGGCGGTGTAGGAATTCCTTATACACCAGATCAGGAGCCAAATGATATCCTCGCGATTGGTCAAGGAGTAAAAGAGGCATACGAAGAAATCTTAATTCCGGCTGGAATGGGAGATGTTGCCATTTACACAGAACTTGGCAGATTTATGATGGGACCATATGGTTGTCTCGTAACAAAAGCCATTCACGAAAAACACACCCATAAAGAATACATTGGCGTGGACGCCTGTGCAGTCAATCTCATGCGCCCAGCCATGTACGGGGCTTATCATCACATTACGGTAATGGGAAAAGAAAATCAGCCATGCAACCATAAATATGATGTGACAGGTTCCCTTTGTGAGAACAATGATAAATTTGCAGTAGACCGTATGCTCCCTAAAATCGAAAAAGGCGATTTACTGGTAATTCACGATACTGGTGCTCACGGATTCTCCATGGGATATAATTACAATGGAAAACTGAAATCTGCAGAAATCCTATTAAAAGAAGATGGAACTACCCAGTTAATCCGAAGGGCAGAGACACCAAGAGATTATTTTGCTACTTTTGATAATACGAACTTTTATAAAAAATTGAACCTGTAAAAAACTTTGGAGAATTGTAGCTTTTTTTTCAAAAAATGCTTGCAATTCTCCAAAACCTATGATAAGATAAATGTCGTTGAAGAGAATATATGCCGGCGTGTCGGAATGGCAGACGAGGCAGACTCAAAATCTGTTGTGGGCAACCACGTGCGGGTTCAAGTCCCGCTGCCGGCAGTCCTAAATTTATGCTGAAACCCTAGTAAAATCAAGGGTTTCGGCGTTTTTTTGTATTTCATGGATTTGATTACTTTTGATTACTTTTCAACTCGGATTCCCGCACAAATGCTAATGTAATGAATTTAAATAAAACCATACAGACCATTCATCTTTTGTTTTGATTATCGTTTCGTTAAAGTTTCATACTTTTTTGCAAAATTTCAAGGGCAGATGTGATTCACATAAATCACACCTGCCCCTGTTTTCTCTTTTATTTTAAAAATCTACTTCTGTTCCGTAATAGATGCATGTAAATAATTTTTCCATTGTTTTTGGATCAATACTTCTTGGATTAGAACCAGTACAAGCATCAGCAACTGCATTCTCTGCAATACCAGAAATTTTTTCTTTAAATTCATCCTCCTTGATACCAAAGTCCTTTAATGTTGCTGGAATACCAAGGATTACATTAAATTCATCAATTTTTGCACACAGGCTGTTGATCAGAGCCTGCTCAGAGCTTCCCACAAGTCCTGCTTTTCTTGCAATCTCAGCATAACGTTTTGCCGCTACTGGGTCTTTTGCATTATACTTGATTACATATGGAAGGTACATGGCATTGGCAAGACCATGTGTAATGTGTCCTGTAGAAAATACTGCACCGGTCTTATGAGCCATAGAGTGAACAATTCCAAGCAGTGCATTGGAAAATGCCATTCCTGCTAAGCACTGTGCATCATGCATCTGAGCTCTTGCTTCCATATTTCCTCTAAAAGAAGCAGGAAGATAATCAAATACCATCTCGATCGCCTGCATCGCTAATGGATCTGTGTATACTCCATGCAGTGTAGAAACATATGCTTCGATTGCATGTGTCAGAGCATCCATTCCGGTATATGCAACCTGATGTGCCGGCAAACCTTCTACCAGTTCAGAATCCACAATAGCTACATCCGGCGTAATATTAAAGTCTGCTAATGGATATTTAATTCCTTTTTCATAGTCTGTAATAACAGAAAAAGCGGTTACTTCAGTTGCTGTTCCTGATGTAGACGGAATTGCAGCAAATTTCGCTTTTTGTCTCAATTCTGGGAAATTAAAAGGAATACATAAATCTTCAAAAGTCACATCCGGATATTCATAAAAAGCCCACATTGCCTTTGCTGCATCAATTGGAGAACCTCCGCCCATTGCAACAATCCAGTCTGGCTGAAAAGCTCTCATAGCTTCTGCACCTTTCATAACTGTTTCTACAGATGGATCCGGCTCTACCCCTTCAAACAACTGTACTTCCATTCCTGCTTCTTTTAAGTAATCAACTGCCCTGTCAAGAAATCCCTGACGCTTCATGGAGCCGCCACCTACAACCAGAATAGCTCTTTTTCCTTTTAAATTTTTTAATTCTTCTATGCAACCTTTTCCGTGATAAATATCTCTTGGTAATGTAAATCTAGCCATGTTCGATTCCTCCGTATGATTTTTCTATTTATTCGTTAATCTTTTAACATTTTCATTATATGTCTGTTAAATTTTTAACGCAATAGTTTTTTCACACTTTTTTGTACTTTTTCCTGTACATCATTCCAATTACTATCATTTTTTGTACTCTTTTACAGATAAATTTTTCTGTTTCCTCAATTTTAAAATATTCTCTCCAGTCTTTACCCTATCAATCATTGGAAAATCCCACCTGGCAACTCCTCTCCTTTCTGCACCAGCCCTCAGACTGACACAGAAAATTCAGTCTGAGGCTTTAAAATTATAAATGGGTTTCATAATATCAATGATATCTACAGAATCCCGTATTACATCAATAATATCTTCTAAGGATTTATACGCAAATGGCGCCTCATCTAATGTTGCCTCATTGACAGAAGTTGTATAAATTCCTTTCATTGCTTCTTTGTACGCTTCCATACTAAGTGTTTCTTTTGCTTTTGTCCTAGACATCAAACGTCCGGCACCATGCGGAGCAGAATCATTCCATTCCGGGTTTCCCCTACCAACTGCTAAAATACTTCCATCTCGCATATTAATCGGAATCAGTACCTTTTCTCCTTTATGAGCAGCAATTGCTCCTTTCCGTAAAATCATCTCCTCCACATCAATATAATTATGAATTGTGTGAGATCCTTCTGTTCCAGACAGACCGCATCTAGTTAGCAAGATTTCAGCCAAAAGCTCCCTGTTTCTAAGTGCGAATTTCTGACAAAGCTCTACATCATGTAAATAATCCTCAAAATAGCTTCCATACACATAACACAAATCTTCTGGAATAGATAAGGGCTTATTTTCCCAATGAAGTTCCTTCAATGCCTGTTGAATCTCTTTTCTTCTGCCTGCAGCTTTATATTCTGCTATTAACGCATCTTTTTTCTTGAAATATTCCTCTTTCCCCTCATGTAACTCAATTGCAAGCTGCTGGTAGATCTCAGCTACCTGTTTTCCAAGATTTCGGCTACCGGTATGGATTACCAGATACTTTGTTCCATCAGAAGCCTGATCAATCTCAATAAAATGATTACCTCCCCCTAAAGTTCCCAAACTTCTCTCAATCCATTTTGTTTTTTGCAAAGATCTGTAACAGCGAAGCCCGGTTAGATCAAATCTCTCCTGTCTTCCATCCCATGCATTTTTTCCGGACGGTATAAAATGACATGCTTCATCAAATTTCTCCAGATCTATTTCTTGTTTTCCAAGATTTACTGTATACATTCCGCATCCAATATCCACGCCTACAACATTTGGAACTGCTTTACCCTTTACTGTCATGGTAGTTCCAATTGTACAGCCTTTACCTGCATGTACATCCGGCATAATCCGAATGCGGCATCCTTCTGTAAAATCTTGATTACACATTCTGCGAATTTGTTCAATTGCTTCCTCCTCAATTATGTTTGCATAGCAAATAGCTGTGGTTTTTGTACCTTTTATTTCCAACATTGCTTCATCTCCTCCTTCCCTGCAATGTATAACAGTCTCTCCAGCAAACGAAAAAACCGCCTATCCCATAAGATAAGCGGTCAATAAACAATATCTATTCTACCTGATTTCAGCTATCATGTCTAAATCTGCTTAACTTATTGAAACGTACACAAAGAAAACTATGTTCTTTCTCAAGTTCATAGCAACGTTCCACACTATACAGATTCACATTTATTACTGCTGTCATCATAGTTATTTCCTTTCTCGGACTTTTCCTCATCCGCTTTTCTTTGTTTTTCTTCAATATATCACATAAAATCCAGTTTGTCATTATACTGTTAGTATAAAATTCTCCATCACTCAACTGATTTTACCTGTTCTATTTTATCCTTAAACCTTTCGAGACACTCTTCTATATTAGCCACATCTACAAAAAACACATTGACCGTTGTACCGTCACCGGAATCAAAGCTTATATCCTGATGTGCTTTCATTTCATCATTCACAGGATACAGCAGCCAGATTTCAGAGGTTTCATACTTCTTAGAATACGCATACATCTGATACATGTCTGCCTGGGAAATACCATAATTCTTATCTTCATTGTTTATAAGTCTCTTCCATTTTGTATCCAGAACAATAACTCTTTCATCACGTTTCATGACAATATCCGGTTTGAGCGCAAACTGCTTTTTGGGATGCACAAAAAGGTAGTATCCTTTATCTTGAATAAAAACCTCCCAGCCTGTTGTACTCATAACCTTTCGCATGTTCTGTGCAACATAACTCTCATATACTTTCTCCATTTTAAAGAGCAGTGCTCTTGAATGTTCATTACCAGAAAAAGTCGTAAAGCTTTTATTCATAAGAAATACTTTTGACCACTGCATCAACGTCTTATAATCTTGTGTATTCCTATCTATGTGAACCTTTGAAAAATCCTTTTGGAAATTCATAGATGGATCTACCATTTCAAAGGCAGTAAGAAGCTGTCTGATTTCTCTAGCGTTTTCTGTACTGCTGGTTAATTTTTGTAACTTAAGCAGTGTCGCCTTTACCAGTTTATTCTCCGGTCTATTCGGATGAAACTCATCATAAGCAACATAGAATCGTTCTCTATGCACTCTATTCTCTTTGATGTGTTGGCTTACCAGAAGCTTGCCTTTATAAAACCTAAGATTATCCTCCTGCTGTACATATGCGAACTTAATCCCATGTTTTACCAGCTGACGGACCTCCTGCAAATACATATTAATAAAAATCTCGTACAGGTTCATCCTGTCAACCTTTAATGATGCGTCATTGAATACCTTACTAGGAAAATCCTTCATACTACAAAGCATTTTCAAAAAAACTTTCTTTGTCTTCGTATTTCCAGTATCTTCTCCATCCCCAAAACTTATCTTAGGCAAAACTTGTATCTGTTGTCCGTTTTGCATCTGAATCAGTCCTACATAATTCTTAATGGTAATGGTCAGTCCAACATTACGCTTTTTTATTACACTCATAAATTCTGATATATCAGCATTCTCTTCGCTTCCAGCGAATTCATGGATAAACTCAACGATATCAGCGAATGCATCCTTGTGCAAATACTTGTAATTGTCTACATCTTTATAATCTAAATTTTCCGTAATTCTATCAAATTCTCTTACCTCTAACAGTTTATCCATGTCATCACCATTTCTTAAATAATTTCCTTATAGCTATCAATATTGAAAAATGCCTTTGGATTGATGGTATATTTCTTCTCTGGTAAGTCAATAACATCCTCTACGCTCCCTTTAAAGATATCCTTCACTTTGACATTTGTATCAAGAATAAATTTATGTGCATCATCACTCTTACCATTATCCCCTAATACCAGCTGTATCTTCTGATAATCTTCATAGAAGTATTCCTGTAGAAGTGGAATTACTGACTTTTGGAAAATGGACTGTAGTACATCTATAGTTGGGGTTTTAGCAAGTTTTGTAAAGAAAGCATGTCCAATTGTATGCTCTCTGTCGTATAAAAATGTAATTCTTTCGTTGATTGCTTCAAGCATCGCTGCAACATCTAAGTCTTCAACCTTGTCTGCACCTATTTTTCGAAGAATATTTACATCTGGCATCATTTCAATAAATTCAAAACGACGTCTAAGAGCTGTGTCCATCAATGCAATGGAACGGTCTGCAGTATTCATTGTTCCGAGAATATAAACATTCGATGGGACGCTAAATGGCTTACGTGAATAAGGAAGAATTGCAGATACTTCTTCCTCCATCCCTTTTCTCTTGGTATCTTCAATCAGTGTAATAAGCTCACCGAAAATCTTAGATATATTACCACGGTTGATTTCATCAATGATAAACACATAATTTTTATCATTTTCCTCAATACTAGCAACTTCACAGAAACGTTTAAAGCTACCTGGCTCAATCCTATATCCTATTTCTTCTTGTTCATGATCTACCACAGGTTTTATTCCTTCAATAAACTCTTCATAGCCATAAGACTGATGGAAGGTTGTAAATGCTATCTGCCCAGCTTCCTTTAGCTCCTTATAACGAGTCATCACATCGCTATACTTCATTTCTTTTATATCCTCAATGTCCTGTTTATCGCAGATAGCCACAGAATAAATTACAGAACTATATGTTTTACCTGTCCCCGGAGGTCCATATAAAATTGCGTTCTTTGGATAATCTATCATTTTGTCTAACTCTCTTTCCTGTTGATCATACTTAATCATCTCAGTAGTACCTGTTAATTCCTTCCAATCCTTCTTTAACCTCGGCAAAATATCTTTCTTTATCTCTACCCCCGACTTCCGTGGACTCCAACCCCACGCCTTGTCAACCAACGGATCCGGATACTTTTTATTCAAACTCTCTTGACATAGTATTTTTTCCTCAAGATTTACATTTTGAATTCTATCAAATTGAACATCAATATACCGACACTCTTCACCGTTTTTTTCTAGTAAATCGTTTGGGGCTTTATAAGGTTCTTTTACCACCAAACCATGAGCAACAATACCTTTTGGAGGCTTGCCAAGCTTTATTAAGAACACTTCTTCGCCTTTTTTAGGATCTGATTCCTTACAACAATTCCAATTGAGCAAATATGTTTCATCTCGTTTTGTACCTGCACACCATTCTTCATACTGTCCCCAATGCCAGTATTTAGGATTCCATGTAAGAAGCCATCCTCTCTTCTCTAACACGTGCCTGTAATAAGGAATGATTGCACCTATTGCTGTCATTACTTCTTGATGATACTCACTATTTGATTTTCCTTCCTTTTGTTCAATAAGCTTACAAATCTGAACCTTTTTATATTCTCCACTTTTAACTTTCGACTCTATCTCCTCTTGAGCTTCCTTCAATACTTCCAGTGTTTCCCAGTCATTACTACTAGCTACGTATACTAACTCCTCTTCTTTTGGAATTTCTAAATGCGCGTGATACTTTTCCATTCCGCTCGTATCAGTCTTATCATTTTTGATTTCTAAACTAACTCTGAAATATGCTTTGTCTTCCTTTCCTTTTTCCACAAAAATAGAAACACTAATGGGATTTTCCTCATCGCTCTGATATTTCATCTGAGTCCACAGATACTTTCTTGTTTTGGTATTAGAACCATCCAGCCACGAACCAGGAATACATTTGTTTAGACCATACAATTTTTTAGCTTCCTCTGCCATTTTTTTCATTTCTGAAACAGCAGCTTGTCCCTTCTGTTTCACAGCAAGTAATTGATTCTTCTTTTCCATAGAAATTCCAGATAGTTCAGGATTTGAATATGGAATCTCTTGACTATTCTCAATATATTTAAGCACTTCTATGTAATCAATATTAGCTTCAGGGATTATCATCTTACTTTCTCCTATGTTGGACAGATATTGCTCTCTTACAAAGATAAACAATTCCTCCATCGTTATTTTTCTCTTTTACTATAAGAACATTATACACTTCATGGATAATTTTTCAAATATATATACGTTTTTTGTCTACAAGTAATAGCAATGAGCTTTTGTTACTATGAAAAAAAGCGGCAACTTCTCGTTTTCCGCTTTTTTTCTTCTTATCTTTTCTTTTAATAAACTTCCAATACCTGCAACATATTGGTTACTACACCTTCGGCCTTTGTTACATTTGTAGCCGGGTCACCTGCTGTCACTACAATAGTTTCTCCTTTTTTTACCAACTGTTTTCTCTTAATGGTTTCTACTGCATTCAGAATGATATTTTCTGTGGTATCCTTCTGATAACCCTTCAGTGGTGTTACACCCCAGTACAACTGCATTTTATGAATCACTGCTTCGCTTGGTGAAACTGCATAAATAGGCATGGCCGGACGGAAACTGGAAATCATGCGAGCTGTTCTTCCTGCTACAGTTGGTGTAAGAATGCAAGATGCCTCCAGATTTCTGGCAGTACGCACGGACGCAATTCCAATGGCACAAGAAACTTTTTTCTCTTTTGCCATGGTTCTATGCTGGATATATTTGTCATATTCCACATGCTGTTCTGTATTTTCCGCAATTTCACTCATCATCCTCAGTGCTTCCACTGGATATTTCCCTGCTGCTGTTTCCCCAGAAAGCATAATCGCATCGGAACCGTCATAAATAGCATTTGCAACATCCGCAACCTCCGCTCTGGTAGGACGTGGATTTCTCATCATAGAATCCAGCATTTGGGTTGCTGTAATAACAGGTGTATAGTTTGCATTACATTTCTTAATAATCATTTTCTGGATATGTGGAACTTCCTGAGCTGGTATTTCTACACCCAAATCTCCTCTTGCTACCATGATTCCATCTGCCTCTGCAATAATATCATCAATATTTTCCACACCTTCTGCATTTTCAATTTTTGCAATAATCTCAATGTCCTCTGCATGATGCTCTGCCAAAATCTCACGAATTTCACGGATTGCTGATGCATTTCGCACAAAAGAGGCTGCAATAAAATCTATCTCCTGCTGGATTCCAAACACAATATCGTCTCTATCTTTCTGGGTAATGGCAGGAAGTTTTACTTTTACATTTGGAACATTAACTCCCTTTCTCTCTCCCAATTCTCCGCCATTGATAACCTGGCAAATAATAGAACCATTCTGAACATCCTTTACTTCCAAACCAATCAGACCATCATCAATTAAAATTCTATTTCCTTTTACCACATCTTCTACCAGACCTGAATAGGTAATAGAACATCCTTTTTCATTTCCCACTCTTTCTTCTGTATAAAGGACAAATTCTTCTCCTTCTTGCAAAACCACTTTTTTATGGTCCTCCAGAAGTCCGGTACGAATTTCCGGTCCCTTAGTATCTAAAAGAATAGCTACTGGTTTATTCTGCTCTTCTCTTACTTCTTTTAAAAGGTTCATACGATTGCGCTGTTCCTCATAATCTCCGTGAGAGAAATTGAAACGGGCTACATTCATCCCATTCTTTACCAGTGCTTCCATAATTGGTTTTTTATCAGTATTTGGTCCCATAGTACAGACAATTTTTGTTCTACGCATTAATTTTCCTCCAGCTTGTTATTTTGTCATGTCCGGTATGCTCGCCCGGTACGGTATTACTTATTACTTTATATGTTGGTGGGTAAACAAATGATCTTGGCAATATTCATAGTTTCCATTACATTTGGAACAGAATCGAAATTCCAGGTCATCCCCATCTTTTTCTGTTCTTCCACACACAGCGCATTTATGTTTTGTCACGCCATTTGCCATACTTGGATGGACTGCCTTCTGAAACTGCTGCCTTCTGTGAATTTCTTTTGGAGAAATCCGACTATAATTTCTGGTTGTCAGGAAATAGATAATAAAGTTTAACAATGAAGCAATAATCACTGTACGAATACCCCAGTCTCCCTTCACCATATCATAAAGCAGATATGCCACATCCAGATATGCCAGATATTTCATTTTCATTGGTATAATCATCATAAACAAAACTTCCATGTCCGGATAATTCATAGCAAAAGCTAGAAAAATAGACAGGTTAATATAATAGGTCGAAAATGCCGGCATATAATATACGGATGCATCTCCCATAATAAAATGCAATAAAAATGCACCGATAACGGTACATAAAATACCTCCCAGCACATACACATTATACCGGAATGCCCCCCAAGTTCTCTCTAGAGTCGTTCCAAGAGAATAATAAAACATCAGCATAATCAAAACAAAGAAAATATTATTACTGCCTGGCGGAATCAGAAGCCAGGATACCAGTCTCCAAATCTGTCCCTCATGCAAGATATGATAAGGACTCATGTATAAATAAGAAATAAGCGGCACCTCAAACAATGCCTGCATATACTGTAGAGCATATCCGATGATATAACAAAAAATCATATATTTTGTAAGATTACGGATTGCATAACGTCCGAACTTTCGTTCCATCTTGTTTAAAAACTTCATATGGTCTCCTCAATTCTTTTCTTAAAATAAATTCTTTTTGGAGAAGATAAACGCCACAATCAGACTTAACAGAAGTGACAGGACAATTACAATTACAAATCCATAAGGATTTCTTGCAAAAGGCATTCCACTGGCATTCACATTCATTCCGTAAGCGCTGAAAATCATAGTTGGTATGGACATAACAATGGTAACAGTTGCCAGAAACTTCATAACAATATTCAGGTTATTGGAAACAATGGATGCAAAAGCCTCTGTCATTCCACTTAAAATACCACTGTAGATGTTTGCCATTTCAATTGCCTGCTTGTTTTCAATGATAACATCTTCCAGCAAATCCGTATCATCTGGGTATTGTTTAATCCGTTCTACCTTTAATAGTTTTTCCAGTACAATTTCATTGGAACGTAAAGATGTAGTGAAATAAACCAGCGATTTTTCCAGTTCCAAAAGCTCAATTAATTCCTTGTTTTTGGTAGATTGCTGAAGCTTTTCTTCTACTTCTTCGCTTTTCTTATCTATGATACGCAGATAATGCAGAAACATGCTTGCGTTTTTATAAAGAATCTGCAAAATAAATCTGGTTTTCATATAGGTATAAAAGTTTCGTACCCTTCCATCCATAAAACGCCCTAGAACAGAAGTATCCTCCAGGCAAACTGTTATAATAATTTCTTCTGTAACAATAATTGACAGAGGAATGGTTCCATACCAGTCTTTTTCTCCCCGTTCCTCTAGAATTGGTGTGTCCACAATAATCAAGGTGTAGTCATCCTCCACCTCAATACGTGAACGTTCCTCCTCATCCAAAGGTGCCCTCAAGTCATCGATTTCAATGTGGTAACGCCTGGCAACCTCAAAAATTTCCGTTGCTGTAGGGTCTGTCAGCGCCAGCCAGCAGCCTTCACTGGCTTCATCCACCTGATGAATTTTTCCATCCACTGTCTTGAATATTCTAATCATGGTTTCTCCCTTCGTTTCCTGCCGCAGGCAGAAAACTGGGAATCCGGGCCTGTCAGCAGGAATGTTATTCTATTTTTTTCTGAATTTCTTTCTGTCTCCCAGGACAAGGCCCGCTTTCCATAAATTTGCACTTCCTTTTTCTATTTCTATTTAGCCTTCACATTTTGAAAAAATAATACTGTTTGGTGTTTCCACATGCATTGGTTTTCCCTTCATAACCAACAATTTTTTCTCATAGTCAATTGTAAACGTGGTAATGGAATTGGATTCATGATTCACTACTGCCAAATGCTTTCCATCTGGAAATACATCCAGATCCTTTGGATAACTGCCACTAATAGGTAACACAAACTGTTTCTCTAATAATCCGGTATTTTCATCTCTTTTATACATCGCAACAGTATCTTCACCAGCAGTAGAACAGAACACATATCTTCCGTCTGGTGACAAACACATACCGGAAGTAGCATCGTGTTCCTGATCTTTTTGGGATGCTAGCGTTGTCTCTGTCTGAATGAGTTCAAATACAGGATTTTTTCCTGTTCCATCATAACGGAATACTTGAATTGTATTATTTAATTCAAAATTCAAATACGCATATTTTCCATCTGGGCTGAATTTTATCAATCTTGGTCCAGACTCTCTTTGACATCTTAATATATCTACCAGTTCCAAACGATTCGTTCTGGCATTTACTCGATAAATCTTCATCTGGTCAATACCATTATCCACTGCACACAAATATTTATTATCCGGTGTCGGCCGTACACAACTTACATGAGGACGGAAATTCCGTTCTGCAACACTTCCAAGCCCTCTATGAAACACACCATCTACTACACTTCCAAGACGTCCGTCCTGATGTGTATGTACTACAGTAACTTTTCCATCATGATAACCTGCAACATAGAGATATTTTCCCTCTTCGTCTGTAGATAAATGGCAGCCTCGCATGCCGTCAATATCTACCTTATTAATAAAGGTTAAATCTCCATCTGGTGCAATGGCAAATACCGCTACCCCCTCATCTGCAATGGAATATAAATATTTTCCGTTTAAAGAGCGCGCCAAATGAGAGGAATTATTTACAGGAACTACTTTTCTCTCGGTCAGGGTTCCCTCTTCCACATTGACATCATATAAATGGATTCCGATACTGCTTCCATGGGTATACGTTCCGACATATGCAACATACTTTTCTTTCATTTATGCAATACCCTCCTAGTTATTTATTATTTCTCATATCTAGGGACATTCTACCACAAACTTTTTTTGAATACAATGCACTTTCTTCTGATTTCCTTCATTATACTTAGATTTTACTTATTGTATATTGACATGAATTTCTTCTTTAGTATAATGGTTTTATCTACGGAAAGGAGAAGCACATGGAAGAGAAAAAAATCATAGAATTCCGCAATATCGTAAAAAGTTTTGATGGCCAGGTTATTCTCAAGGGAATTAACCTGGATATTTATGAAAATGAATTTGTCACCTTGTTAGGCCCCAGTGGATGCGGTAAAACAACACTGCTTCGTATTCTTGGTGGGTTCCTTCAAGCAGATGAGGGTGATGTCATCTTTGATGGTGAAGAAATTAACCAAAAACCGCCTTATGAACGGGAACTGAATACAGTATTTCAAAAGTATGCCCTGTTTCCCCATTTAAACGTATACGAAAACATTGCTTTTGGCTTAAAAATCAAAAAAATGAGCAAGGATATTATTGACCAGAAAGTCATGAAAATGTTAAAGCTTATTGGTCTTGAGGGGTATGAAAACAAAAATACTACTCTACTTTCTGGCGGACAGCAACAGCGTGTTGCCATTGCCAGGGCCTTAGTAAATGAACCAAAAGTTCTGCTCTTAGACGAGCCTTTGGCAGCTCTTGACCTGAAACTTAGAAAAGAGATGCAGTACGAATTAAAACGGATTCAGCAGGAGGTAGGAATTACCTTTATTTTCGTTACCCATGACCAAGAAGAGGCTCTTACCATGTCCGATAAAATCGTGGTGCTGAAAAATGGTGAAATCCAGCAGGTTGGCTCTCCACAAGAAATTTATAATGAACCTGCCAACCGGTTTGTAGCTAATTTTATTGGAGAAAGTAACATTCTTCCAGGCATCATGTTAGAAGATTATAAAGTACGTTTTGATGATATTACCTTTGATTGTGTGGATTTTGGTTTCAAAGAGAATGAGCCTGTGGATGTGGTCATCCGCCCGGAAGATATTGATATTGTAGATGTAAAAGATGGAAAAATGACTGGCGAAGTCCTCAGTGTCCTGTTTAAAGGCGTTCATTATGAAATCATGGTAGAGACTGTTCCTGGAACCAGTGTTACCGTAAATATGCGCGTTATACGAAACCATGATGTGGCAAGTGAGGATGGTACAGAAAAAATCAGCGCCAATGATTTCTATGTGGATATTGATGATGTGGAGAATCTGGATGAGAAAGAAATCATCGCCCTTTCTAATGCCCAAGCTTGGGACGTAGCAAGTGATGAATTTATTTCTATTGCTAAAGTTGATTATGAAATCACAAATCAGGAGGGGGAATATCCCGTTACCTTCAGTACGGCAAAAGGCACCAGCATCCAGCGTACTATTTTTGTAGTTGACCAGCCTTTTGTAAAAAATGAAAAAGCAAATGAAGCGGTCATGGCTTTTAACTTCTTTAAAACAGTAGACGAAATCCAAGAATCTCAGGCACTGGATACAGAGCTGAAAACCTGGGCTAATGCACAAGGATGGAAGCTCAGTGATGAAAACCAGAGTGTTGATCTAAGTGTTGACTATGATTTCGATGCTGAAACAGTGAAAGAGGGGGTTTATAAAATCACTTTCTGGACCACAGGACGGGAATTTAAAATCCACACTACAGACTATTCTGAAGAAGGACAGGAAGTCGGCCTGACCTTTTTCCCAGAAGATATCCATGTCATGTCAAAGGTAGGATATTAAGATGAAAAAATTTTCGCAG
>CAJKMA010000045.1 GCA_905200905.1 uncultured Bacillota bacterium | reverse complement strand
GTCCTGCTTTAGGTCAGCACGGAGTAAACATCGTACAGTTTACAAAAGAATTTAACGCAAAAACAGCAGACAAGGGAGATTTGATTATCCCTGTTGTTATTACCGTATATGCGGACAGAAGCTTCAGCTTCATTACAAAAACTCCGCCGGCAGCAGTTTTATTAAAGAAAGCTTGCAACATCAAATCTGGTTCAGGCGTTCCAAATAAAAACAAAGTTGCTACAATTTCCAAAGCAAAAATTCAGGAAATTGCAGAAATGAAAATGCCAGACTTAAATGCAGCATCCTTAGAAGCAGCTATGAGCATGATCGCTGGTACTGCAAGAAGTATGGGTATTAAAGTAGAAGAGTAAACTATCAACAAACGTGGGAGGGACATTCCCGCAATTACCACTAGGAGGTTATTTATATGAAACGCGGAAAAAAATACGCAGAGGCTGCAAAAGCAGTTGACCGTACAACTTTATATGATCCAGCAGAGGCAGTTTCTTTAGTAAAGAAAACAGCCGTAGCTAAATTTGACGAAACAATCGAAGCTCATATCAGAACAGGCTGTGATGGACGTCATGCAGAACAGCAGATTCGTGGAGCAGTAGTTCTGCCTCACGGAACAGGTAAAACTGTTCGTGTTTTAGTATTCGCTAAGAATGCAAAAGCTGACGAAGCTCAGGCAGCAGGTGCAGACTTCGTAGGAGCTGAGGAATTAATTCCAAAGATTCAGAACGAAGGATGGTTAGATTTCGACGTTGTTGTTGCTACACCAGATATGATGGGTGTTGTTGGACGTCTGGGACGTGTACTCGGACCTAAAGGCTTAATGCCAAACCCAAAAGCTGGTACAGTAACTATGGATGTTACAAAAGCTATCCAGGATATCAAAGCAGGTAAGATTGAATATCGTCTTGATAAAACAAACATCATTCACGTGCCAATCGGAAAAGCTTCTTTCACAGAGGAGCAGTTAGCGGACAACTTCCAGACGCTTATGGGAGCTATCAATAAGGCTAGACCAAGCGCATTAAAAGGTGTGTTCTTAAAGAGCGTATCTCTGGCTTCCACAATGGGACCAAGCGTAAAGGTTAACCCAATGAAAATAGCTCAGTAATAGATGAGAATATAGAGGCGGGAACTTCTTTTGAAAGTTCCCGCTTTCTGTATATTGTGGAAACAAACAGTGTGAGAAAATAGAAAGAGGTAGGAAAGATGCGTATAGGCAGAAAAAGCCCCAAAAAGGAAAAAAAGGCAATGACGGTTTCGCTCTATGGAAATATCCTCTTTGTGGTTTTGGAGCTTATTATGGCTATAATAACGAGTTCTCAGGCGGTGCTTCTAGATGCAGTTTATGACGGGATTGAATTTTGTATGCTGCTTCCTTCGGTTTTTTTGATTCCTTTACTCTATCAGCCAAGTAATGAAAAATATCCGTTTGGGCATATGCAGTTGGAAACAGTCTTTGTCGTGATAAAGGGCATTACTATGTCTGCAGTGACGATAGGGATGATTGCCAACAGTATTAATATATTGTTTCATGGAGGACATCGTGTAGCGTTTGATGTGGTAGCATGGTTTGAATTAGCTGGAATGATTATTAGTATCATGGTAGCTCTTTATCTGAAACGCAAGAATCGAACGCTGAATTCTCCTATCATAGAAACAGAAATGCAGGGCTGGAAGATAGACAGTGTGATTTCTATGGGAATGACCCTGGCCTTTTTTCTTCCTATATTGGTTCCGTTTGAGTGGTTCCAGAAATTAACGCCTTATCTGGACTCTATACTGGCCATTGTGTTGTCTCTTATTATGCTTCCTGAACCAATAGGTACGGTAGTGTCGGGTATTCGGGATTTACTTTTGATTTCGCCGGATGAGGAAACGATACGGGAGATAAGAGAGACTGTTGAGCCAGAATTGAAAGATTGCAGCTATTCAGAATTATATTTTGAGGTGGTAAAAACAGGGCGGAAGCTATGGATCAGTGCTTACATAAAGTTAGAAAAGGATGAATTATCAGTGCGGAGGTTTCAGATGTATCAAAATCATTGTATTGCGGCCTTGGCACAGAAATATACAGACTTTTATTTTGAACTGTTGCCGGACATAGAGTTTGATGAAGAAGAAATCAGGCAGCAGATTATGGAAGAAGCAAAGTCTGCTTCAGAGATATAGAGAATATTTGTCTTTTAGCTAGTCGAAGAGAGGCATGATAGTTAGGATAACCTTCTATCATGCCTTTAAATATTTTAATGGATTCAGATAGCAATTCTTTAGAAACATTTCTTATAAAAAACAATTTATTATATCGAGTTTTCACATTCAAGAGAATAAAATCCAATAAATAGTAAAAAAGAGCTATAAAATATAATTATATAAAATAAGAAAAAAACGAATAAAAAATAGTGAAAATTAACAAAAATGAAAAAAGAATATTGGGAAAAAAGGCAATATGCATAGAGTATATAATTATATATAATAGTTATAAAAAATAATTATATAAACAAATGAGACAGAAAGGGAAAAACAGTGTTCGAGAAAAGAAAACATTTGATGACCGTGTTTCTAGTATGTCTGGTATTGCTGATAGTAGCGCTTGGATTTTGGAAAAAGCAGGAGGGAAAACCTCCTCTTATTGTAGACGGAAAACCTGTGCTACGGGAAGAGTTAGAATTTTATAATGGAAATAAGGAAAGAGCTGTTCGCGGAAAGGTAATATGGAACTGGGCAGAACAGGAAGGATTTGTAAATGAGTTTTCTTATGATGCTTTTTTGAAAGCCTTGGAAGAAGAGAATAAAAAAAGAAAAGAGTCTGATGAAAAGGGAGAACCAGTATATGGACCTATAGAATTTACGCCTATGCAATATTATAAGAGGTTGATTGGCGAATGTGAACAAGCATTGAAAGTGAAAAAGATGAAAGAGGTTTCAGAGGAGGAACTGGTCGGTTTTTATGAAAAACATCAGGAGAATTACAGGCAGGTAGATTCTTTTACCGCAGAATATACAGTCCGGCAGGAGGGTAAGATTACCTATCAGGAGACAGTGGAGTTGAATGATAGTAATGTGCGTGCTATGACGGAAGCGGATGAAGAACTTGCAAATAGACTTTTGCAGTTAGAGGAAGGAGGGCAGACAACGTGGAGTAACCATAATGGAGAAACAAAACGGCTTATTTGTACAAAACGGGAATCCGGAGGGATTTTATCCTACGAAGAGGTTTCCGGTGCGGTTTTGGAACAGTATACTGCCAATGTATTTGAGAAAGAATTAAATGAAAAAATTGCAGAATCGGAAGTTCTAGACTTTCGCTGAGGAGGAAATGAATGAAACATATTATAAAAAAGATTTCATGTATTACATTGACTGCAGCACTTCTGGTGGGCGGCTTACCGGTATATGTGTCGGCGGAAAATCCAGAAACACAGCAGACGCAGCCAGAAGAAATACCGACAGAAGAAGGATTGACAGATGAGATACAGCCGGAGCAGCCACAACCGGAAGACAATAGCGGTATAATTCCTGAGAGTGAATCAGAGATGCAGGAGGAAGAAAAGCAAGAAGAATTACAAGAACAGACACAGGAACAGGTGGAAGAGGAGAACCAGGAAACAACAGAAATAGAAGAGCCAGGACGGCAGGCACCACAGGCAGGCACCAGAGTATTGCTGGAAGATAATTTTCAAGATGGTAGCGGCTGGAAAATTAATCAACCGGGAGCTGTGAAAATAGGAAGTGGGCAAGCACTTATTAATGGAGCCGGTCCTAACAATGCTATGATATCAAGCGGAATTGTGGCGGCTCAAAATTTTCTGATACAGACCGATTTTATTGTAGGGGCAGGCAATACAAATTGCAATGCGAAAGTAGGATTTAAGGCGGAGGATGGATTTGAACAGCAAAGACTGCAGCTCCGTTTTGATTTTCCGCATAATAAGGTATTTTTAGAAAAGGTGACAGGAAATACTGTGAATGTAATTTATAGTGAAGCGGAAGCAGCTGTCTCTGAAGGAACACATAAGTTAATTGTGGAAGTGCAAAAGAATACTGTCACAGCTTGGCTGGACGAGAAGGAAATTATTACAGCGGCACATGAGGATATTGCAAATGTGGAGCAGGGAAAGTTGCTTTTTGCAGGTCAATATCCAGCACAGGACTTTGCATTGGCGAACTTGCGTGTAACGACTAATGAACAGCCAAGTGGGAAAGAGTGTAAGGTTACACTGGAAACCTACACAGATGGAGATCTGGATGCCGAACACAAAGGTGGTACCTTAACTGCAGACAAACTTTCCGGATATAGTGGAGATTATGTAACCTTAACGCAAAAAGCAAACCATGGATATGTGTTTGAAAAATACGAAACCAGTACAGATAATTTAGTTCCTATTGAAAATAACAGGTTTCAGTTAAATGAAAAATTTCCGAATATAACCGTAAGGGCATATTTCAAGACAAGAGTTCCCGGAAAAGATGAATTATTCTTTAATGATTTTGGTGGAGATTTAGGAACACAGCCAGATGGCATCCACACACAGGACGGAGAATTGGTGGTAGAGGTTCCAAAGGGAAGCTCTAGCAATGCCTATAGACCGGAGGTGGACTGGACTAAGATTAGTGGAAATAAAGGTTATCGTATTTCTGTGGATGCCAGAAGAATGACAGGTGAGTCTGGAACCATGCAGATTGCTTTTCGGGGTGGAGATAACTTTGAGTCTCGTTATGTGGTTGCGATCAATTCACAGGGAAGCGCTATGCTGCGGAAATTGCACGATGGCAAAAATGAAGAATTGAAAAAAAGCGGCTTTCAGATGACGGATAAATTCGCGCATGTGGTAATAGAGGTAAAAGGTTCGGAAATGAAGCTGTTTATAGATGGAAAAGAAATTTTCAGCTATACAGATAGTGAAAACTGGACAAATATGACGCCGAAAGTGCAGTTGATTAATATGACGCCAGATGCACCAGTGGCTTTTGATAATCTTTTGGTAGAACAGATTTGCGAGAAAAAACCTATAGAGATTCTTTCTATTTTTGAAGAGAAAGAAGATAAAGAATATAAAGCAGGAACAGCAAGCAGTGATATAAAGGAAGCGGAAGAAGGGGAAAAAGTTACCCTGACTGCAATAGCAAAAGCAGGATACCGTTTGAAAGAATATCAGATAGAAAATGTTGAAGTAACAGGCGGAACCTTTGTAATGCCGGCGGGGGATTTTGAGAAACTAGTTGTAAAAGCTATTTTTGAAACAGATAAGGTAAGAGAAGGAAAAACATTTTATGTAGACTCTGAAAAAGGAGATGACAGTGCAGAAGGAACTTCAGAAAAAACTCCTTGGAAATCTTTGAATAAAGTGAAAGAATATGGGACTTTTGTGCCAGGAGATAAAATTCTTTTGAAGCGAGGAAGTGTATTTACAGGACAGCAGCTTGTTTTTCAGGGGATGGGGACAAAAGGAAATCCTATTGAAATCAACGCTTATGGAAAAGGTGAACTTCCTAGACTGGAAGGAAATGGTCAGGTAGAAAATGTAGTATCACTTTATAACCAGGAGTATGTAGAAATTCGAAATTTGGAGATTACAAACCTGGATACCCAGTATAATACCAAGTTTGAGTTAAATGGAAGCAATAATACGAAAAAAGCATTGCGGGCTGTGAATGTGTCCATTCGTAATTTTGGAACAGCATCCGGTATTGTGGTTGAGGATTGTTATATCCATGATATCAATGGAAATATTAACTTGAAGTGGAATGGAGGTATTTTCTTTGATGTAAAGGCAGACATTCAAAATGGACAATTGACGGGAGTACCTAGTAAATATGATAACATACATATTTCCGGTTGTACATTTGAGAGGGTAGACCGCTCTGCTATTAAACTGGTAAGTTCTCAGTGGTGTAATCAGTGGGAAAAGAATGATCCAGGAGTTCCGGTTCATTGGTATCCATCTACAAATGTAGTAGTGGAAGGAAACTATATGGAATATATTGGAGGAGATGGTATTACTGTTCGAGATACAGATGGGGCTTTGATTGAACATAATCTTGCAAAAGACTGTCGTTTTCAGAATACAGGATATAATGTAGGTATTTGGCCATTTGAAGCTGCCAATACTGTGTTGCAGTACAATGAGGCTTATGAAACTCATGGAACAACAGATGGACAGGGGTTGGATTGTGATCATGCTTCTTCTAACTCTATAATGCAGTATAATTACAGTCATAACAACGAAGGCGGTTTCATGTTGATTATGGGTGGATATCCGCATACAGGGGCAACGGTGCGTTATAATATTAGCCAAAATGATAGAGATAAAACCTTTGAATTTGCACAGGGACTTCCAAAAGGAACTATGATTTATAACAATACGATTTATTCAGATACAGTTCTGAATAAAGGTATATTTTTCTTGTCCAATACAGGAGCGGGTCTGGGTGTGAATGATGGATTTGCATTTAATAATGTGTTTAGTTATCCACAAGGACAAAAAGTCTATGGCGGTGATGCGAAGGGGATTTCCCTGGTTCAGGAGCACATGAAATTTTATAATAATGCTTATACAGGTGGTATGAGTGCTTTTGAGGCGGATGCAAATCCTTTGCAGGCAGATGATTTGGGGATTGTAGAATTAGGAAGCGCTCCAGAAACCCATGAAGGAAAAGATGCTGTAACTGGAAGTTCAGGATTATTGAATGGTTATCAATTAAAAGAAGACTCTATGCTGATTGATAAAGGAATTACAGTGGAAGAGGCATGGAAGCATTTTGGTGGAACCAATCTGGTAGATGGAAGAAAACATTCTCCTCGAGAGCTTTTTGAGGAGGCAAAAACCAAGAATTATGCAAGTATTGATTGTATTATAGGTAATAATTTTCCACGGGTAGCAGGTGTGGTATATGACAAAGATTTCTTTGGGGGAAGTCTTGCAAAAGGAAAACCAGATATTGGTGCTGCAGAATATCAGACTAAAGAACCGGAGAAACCACAACCGCCGGAAGCTGTGTTATTGGAAGGTATTTCTATTCGTAAAGCACCGGAGAAGACAATCTATATAGAAGGAGAAACTTTCAATTCAAAAGGAATGGAAGTGGAAGCAAAATTCAGTGACGGAAAGACGAGGGATATAACCGGAGAAATTAGTTACCGTGAAAAACCGTTAAAAGTAAGTGATAAAGAAGTTGTCATCAGCTATACCTATGAAGGCATTACCAAAGAGGCAACTCAGGCGATTACCGTAAAAGCCAAGGAAGAGCCACAGCCGCCGATACAGCCAACGCCGCCAACGCCGGAGGGACCAGATAAACCACAAATTCCAGAAGAACCACAAAATCCTGGTGCTTCAGAAGGGGAAATAGAGTCCGTAAAAATTGTGCCAGAGAATGTAGAGCTAAAAGCAGGTGATACAAAACAATTTACGGTTGAAGTGAAAGGAAAAGGCGAATTTTCCAAGGAAGTTTCCTGGAAAATCAAAGGTAATAAACATAAGGATACCCACATTGATGAAAAAGGGAATTTATATGTAAGTAAACAGGAAACTTCAGGAGAGTTGAAGGTAAAGGCTGTTTCTAAAGTGGATGCGAATAAGTTTGGGGAAGCAGTAGTAAAAATTAAAAAGGCACAAGTACAGGTGCCGGGAACGAATACAAATAACAATAATAATCATACCACAACCGGTAAACCAGTAGGAAACCAGGGGGTTCAAACCGGAGATGAAAGTCAGGTGGTAATGCTCTTTGGGCTGCTTGCGGTATCAGGAGGAATTTTGCTGATTTGTAAAAAGAAAAGATCGTGATATGTTAATGGGGTGGATTTAACCCAAATCTAAAAGAGCTGAAAGAATCCAGTGTTATGAGGGGTTCTTTCAGCTTTTGGTTAATAGTTCCACAGAAGTAATCATATAAAATATTATAAGGTGCCTCTGAAGCGCCAGATATCGTACAAAATGTAGCAGAAGAAAACAGTGATTAAACACTAAGATAGTTGCAATGAAACAGTCTCTACATCTCTAGAGTTTGGACCAATCATAACCTGGAATTCGCCAGGCTCAAATACATATTCCAAGTTCTGATTATAGAATTTCAACATATCTTTTGTGACAACAAAGTTTATAGTACGGCTTTCCTGTGGATTGAGTGCAATCTGTTGGAAACCTTTTAACTCTTTTACAGGGCGTACTACACTGGCGTACACATCCCTTACATATAATTGTACAGTTTCCAGGGTTTCTCTTGACGAGTGGTTGCAGATAGTAACTTGAACGTGAATCTCACTATTTTCTATATGTGCTTTAAAGTCATGGTATTCTACATTACTATAGCTTAAACCATATCCAAATGGATATAAAGGTTCATTTGAACAGTCAAGATATTTGGAAACATAAGGGTCTTTGGTGCCCACATAGGGACGGCCGGTTCGGTAATTATTGTAGTAAATAGGAATTTGTCCTACGTTTTGTGGGAAGCTCATAGCCAGCCTTCCGGAAGGATTGTAATCACCTGAAAGTACATCTGCTATTCCGGTGCCTGTTTCCGTACCGAGGAACCATCCCTGTATCAATGCATCGCAATATGGGAGAATTGGTTTTAGTTCCATAGGTCTTCCGCTAAATACAATGACAACCACAGGTTTTCCGGTTTCTTTTAGTTTTTGAACTAGTTTTTCCTGATTTGGTGACAGGCGCAGACTTGTTTTGCTGCATGCCTCTCCTGTATCAGAGGGATTTTCACCCACAGCAGCAATAAGTACATCACAATCAGATAAATCCATAGCGGCTTTTTCGGTATTATCTTCCACATCAAAAATTTGGTCTTTCATGGAACCGAGAGGGGATGTCATGGCTGATTTTGTTTGGAATCCTTTTTCTTTTAAGGAATCTAAAAGAGAAGAGGAACCATTTTTTGCAGTGATAAACCATCCTCCTGAGGCAGAATTTGTATCTGCAAATGGTCCTGCCACACCTATTTTTGTTGCTTTTTTCAAAGGAAGCACACCATTATTTTCCAGAAGAACTAGGGATTGTCGGGCAGCCTGGCGAGCCATTTTTCGATGTTTGCTACACAAGTGGAGCCGTTTTTCGTCTTCTGGATTTGCATCTTTAAAAGGATTTTCAAATAATCCTAAATCATTTTTTAGATTTAAAATATTTCTCACAGCCTGGTCAATCAGGTCTATAGAAAGTTTTCCTTCTTTTACCAGTTTTTTACCACAATTAATATAGTGCGTGGACATCATTTCAATATCTACTCCGGCTTCTATACATTTTTGGGCAGCGTCTTCCTCATTTTCTGCTAATCCATTTATAATGGTTTCGTGAATAGCAGCGTAATCAGAGATGGTTGTTCCGTCAAATTTCCATTCCTTTCTAAGAATATCACGAAATAGTTTTTTGTTGGCGCTGGAAGGAACACCGTCAATAACATTAAAGGAGGTCATGACCATCTTGGCTCCTGCATCTAGAGCAGCTTTATAAGAAGGAAGGTAATACTGACGCAGAGTATTTTCGGAAATATCTACCCAGTTGTAATCGCGTCCACCCTCTGCAGCGCCGTATCCTGCAAAATGTTTTACACAGGAGGCGATTTTTCCCTTTTCTTTTGGGCTTTGTCCCTGAAATCCTTGCACAGCAGCTTTTGTCATAACACAATTTAAATAGGGGTCTTCTCCAGGAGACTCCATGACCCTTCCCCAACGTGGATCGCGAACTAGATCCGACATAGGGGCAAAAGTAAGATGGATTCCAGAAGCAGCGCTTTCGGCAGCTGCAACGGAGGTGGCATTTTCATAATTTTCAGGATTAAAACTACAACTTAAGGCAAGGGGGATAGGAAAAGCTGTTTTAAATCCATAGATTACGTCTGCCATAAATAATAAGGGGATATGCAAGCGGTTACTTGCCATATATTCTTTTTGTAGCTTTATAATATTTTCTGCTCCGAAGTAATTGAGAGTGCTTCCTACATTTTTAATATCTTCTTGGGTAAGATGAAACTCTTCCAGGGGACCTGTAAGGTCTGTGTCTTGTGATACACCGAAAAACATAGGGGCTAGCTGGGTCATTTGAGCTAGCTTTTCTTCTAGAGTCATTTGGTTGATAAGAGATTCGATTTGTTTTTGTTCCATAACGTCTCCTTTTTAATGTTTACAAATATATAGTTTTAGTCTTCCAGAGCAATTTTCCAATATATTTTTAGGAATTAACAATCCGCCGCTTCGGTAAGGATTAGACAATTCTCTTGAGGAAATCTGACTATGACCGTCTAATACATAGGAGGTTCCTTCTTGAATAAAATGATATTCCAGTGCCAGTGGTTTTTGGAAGCAATCATAGTGGAAGGTCATTCCAGAAAGTTCTTCTGGCAGAACAGGGTCTACAATTAATCCTTCCGGGCAGAAGCGTATACCAAGCACGTTGGAAATCAATTGTCTGGTGTAGATTCCAGGGCCGCTGGAATATAAGCGCCAACCACCTTTTACAGGAATTTCTCCAGTTTTAAGCAGATGAAAGTTTTCTGCATAGTCATAGCGATTGTCATAATCTCCCTCAGAACTGCTGAAATACATATTGCTTTGTCGTAGGCAGGCATTTGGAACGCTTTTTTGTATTAAAATTGGATTAATTACAAATAGGGAATCCCAGGCTTCTCTTGCGTCGCCTAATTTTGCCATGGCTTCAATATACCGAATGTGTGCATGGGTATATTGAAGGCTGATTTCCCTTCCTACATTAGCTGCCTGTTCTGCTCTTTTAAAGAGCTTACTGATACCTCCATTATAAGCAGCAGGTTTATCCATGAGTCGGATGCCATCAGGGCATTTTAAGTGTTCTTTGATAAGAGACACATTGTAAGCAGCCTGCTTTTGGTCAACTAGTTCACCAATGATACTTCGTGTCATTGGTAGTAATCGATACTGAATACCTGTTTTTGTATCAGAAGGATGCAGCAGATAGTGATAGGGAGAACTATTTTCCAAAAAACCAGCAATAACACCATCTTTTGTGAGGGTATGTTCAAAGGCATTTTTTACAATGCTAGCAAGGTTGGCGAGTTTTTCAGAAAGTATATTATCAGTTTCTTCTACAGCTTTTCCAAGACTTAGGAAAGTCTGGTAAGCAAGAGCTTCTGTCCATGCGCTTACGAGGCTTTGCTTTAGTTCCTCGTTTGCTGGCTGAAGTGTATCGTCCCAATCACCTCCGGCGTAGGTGATTAATCCTGTATCACCTATAAAACGTGTTTCTTCGATGTTGGACAATGCGTATTTAATATGCTCTAACAGGCTTTCTTTGCGGTCAGGACAACAATCATAAGGCAGTATTTCTTTTAAAATTTCAGTATCTCCAGATGCATTGATGTAATCTGCTGTGGCTTTTAATGGCCAGAAAATTACATCTCCATGACATTCCCCTGGATTCATAGAATAACGGTCGAACATGAACCATTGAGGCCACTCTTTTGTGTCTGCATTCTGGTGAGAGAAAATATTCAGGAGAATGTTTCTTACCAGATGGTAGTGTTGGGTGGCAAGGAAAAATTCTACAGGCCCCTGACAAATATCTCTGGTGCCCCAGGCTGCTCCACCAGGCTGCTCTAAACCATGAGGCATGGAAAAATGTATCATAGCATTGTGAGCATACCACCAGACGGTTTCGTTGAGAATTTCAGCTTTTTGATTTGGGCTTACTGTTTCCATATAGAAATGTCGTGTAAGGGTTCTGTAATACTCAAGGGCATTGTCTTTTTCCTCCTGGAACTTATAGGAAGGAACAGGAGTGGATGGAAGGCTGTTGAGTCCTGCTTGGATGACCAGAGAGAATTGAGATTCATTCTCAAGGGACAGAGTAAGGAATGTTTCATCCATAGGGGTTTTATTCGTGTAAAATAAACTGTCATTTCCAATGGAAAAAGTTTTTCCAGGCATAGTCATGTCATAAGTGATTTCCTTATAGGCATCTGTATGGAAGGAAAAACGAAGTCCATGAGGAATTTCTTCATAGTTTATATCTGAAATATGCTCGTTTGGTCCCTGGGTCATTTGGTTTGTAACGATAAAATCATAAGAAATATGTTGTGTACTGTAAACTTCCAGAATTAAATCAGGAGTATGGCATGCGGTATAAGATGTTACAATTAGAACATCATTTTCCAGTTTATAGTACCATTTAGAATAATTCATTCCCATTTCAAAAAGTCCTGGTAAGGTTAGGAGACGGTAAGTGCCGTTTATTTTCACATAAAGCCTTTGCCCGCTATTTTTTAACAGGTTGAGAAATCCCCGAGGGGTGGAAATAAACTTATGCATATCCGTATTTCCTACGGTTACATGACTATTAAATACACCGTACATATACTGGGTAGATGCAATTAGGGAACTGTTTACAGCATCAGTGTCCGGTGGTGTGATGATAATTGTACCATGAGGGCGCTGACAGGCTAACTCTTTTTCTTTGGTTACAACATGGGCATGTTCAGGTGTAAAGAAAGAATAGAGAGTATCCCCATTCACTTCCTCTAATTTACGATTTGGGAAGTGGTTCTGGATTTCTTCCGGAGTAAAGGAAGGGGATACATAAGGAGAGCCAAAGGATGGGTGTATCTTAGGTGCTTCAACCTCATGGATATCAGAGGGGGCAGGAGATACAAGCAGTTTGGCGTACTTTTCTTCTATTTCTTCTTGGAACTCTGGCTTGGTTACTGCATTTGGATGATTGGGAAGAAACATGCCGTAAAAAGCCAGATTTTTTGTCCCGTGTAAGGCAAATTTTTCGGTTTGTAATGCTGTATAGGCAAATTCATACTGAAGGGTGCGGTCTTCTAAATTATGGCTCAGTGCTTCAGGGAAGTTGGTTTCCTTGCAGGATAGACCAAAAAATTGAAGACCGTCTGTGGAAAAATGTTCTGCCCTTGCGCCAATAACGCCCTGTTGGATATAAGGAAACTGATTTTTTGCAGGCATATTTTGTCTGGAGCATACAACGTATCCATTTTCTGTGGAAAAAACAGAATGACCAAGGTACTGGGACATGTAGAGTTCATTTGTATAAACACCACCGGCCTCTCCAATGCCTAAATCTTGTCCGTATACGAAATCAATGGAATCTGCTTCGCCCTGTAATGCTATATCCCAAAACCACATGCTATTTATTGGGCGGAAGGTTACTGTATAAGATATAGAAGCAATCTGCCCTTGATAGATGAGTTGCTTTTTGTCGCAGGAGAGTTTGCTTTTGGATTGGATACCTAAAAGCGGATAGGCAGTAGGTGTGCCGTTTTCATAAATACGTAAATATATGTTGTTCACAGAACCATCTTTGGCATTTCCGCGAAATTGATTGATGAGAAAATCATCACAGAGAAAGGTGAAGATATCACCAGTGGGAAGAAATGTGTAGACACTATTCTTCTCAGTAAAGGATAAAAAGCGGTTTATTTTTTTCATTTTCATAGTGTGAAAATCCTTTCTATCTTATATTTTAATTAAAATTGTTTCATTTGCAAATAAAGAATGCTGTTGGAAACGTTTCCTGTATAAATTGATATTAAACAGGAAAAATGAAGTGTTTACATGCATTATAAAGGAGAAAAGGTGAGCGTGTCAACAGAAAAAAGAAATAAAACAGTTTAAAATAACCAAAAACAGAGGTGAATAATAAAAATATACAAATTAATATTGACATACTTGCGGTATATGTGGTAATTTATAGTTATAAAGCACAAGAAAATTAAGTGGAAACATTTCCAATTAATGCAGAATTATAGTAAGGCACAGAAGGAGAAGGTTCCAGAAAACAGAGTGTGCGAATTGAAAGATGGAGGAAAAGAAAAATGAAGAAACTAAGAACTTGTACAAAAAATCTTGGGCAAGAATTGGTTAAAAAGCGGGTTTTGTTTCTTATGATTGCACCGACCCTGCTGTTTTTTGTTATTTTTGCTTATATTCCCATGCCTGGTGCATATGTGGCATTTGTTGACTACAATATTAGTGATGGTATCTTTGGGAGCGACTTTGTGGGGCTTAAGAATTTCCAATTCTTAATTCAAACAGGAGACCTGTGGAGAATTACAAAGAATACGTTACTCTATAATGTGGCGTTTTTGGTAATTGGAAATGCAGTTCAGGTTATTCTGGCTATTATGATTTCGGAAATCGGAAATAAGAAATTTAAGAAAATCTCCCAGTCGGTGATTTTACTTCCTTATTTTATTTCTATGGTTATTGTGGGATTCTTTGCTTATAACTTGTTTAATTATGATTCGGGATTTTTTAATACAATTTTGACACAGCTTGGTCTTGAACGGCATGATTTTTATTCAGATCAGTCCATATGGAAATATATTATTGTAGCATTTAAGGTTTGGTCTGGAACAGGATATGGTATGATTGTTTACTTGGCAAGTATTACGGGAATTAGTAAAGATATTTACGAGGCTGCATCCTTAGATGGTGCATCTGCTTTTAAAAAGATTCGATATATCACTTTGCCATTGCTAAAACCTACGGTTATTCTTTTGCTGTTGTTTGGATTAGGCGGTATTTTAAAAGGTTCTTTTGACTTGTTCTACAATCTGATTGGAACAAACTCTGTTTTGTATCCTCAAACAGATATTATTGATACGTTTGTGTTTAGATCTTTGGTAGGACAGTTTAACTTCCCGCAAGGTGCGGCAGTTGGATTTTATCAATCAGTCTTTGGACTTGTGGTTGTGCTGGCGGTAAATGCTATTGTGAAGAAAATTGAACCTGACAGTGCGTTATTCTAAGGAGGAGAGAAAGCATGAGTAGAGAGGTTGCAAAACCGTATAAAAAATATATGTCCACAGATGAAAAAATCGTAAAGATTTGTTGTTATATAGTGGTGACATTGTTTGCCCTTATTTGTTTGTTTCCTTTTCTCTTGATGATTACGTCATCTTTTATGAGTGAAAAGGAAATTCTGACAGAGGGGTATAAGCTGATACCGAAAGAAGTTAGTTTCAGTGCTTATGAATATTTAATGGAAAATTCTGCAAAACTGATAGATGCATATATGGTTAATATTGTGAATGTATTGCTTGGTACTACTCTTGGCTTGTTTTTTATGTCCATGGCTGGATATGTATTATGCAGAAAAGATTTTAAATATAGAAACCAGATTTCTTTCTTTATTTATTTTACCACATTGTTTAGTGGAGGTTTAATTCCTACCTATATGTTAATGGTAAACGGATTAGGGTTAAAAGATAGCATTTGGGCAATGATTCTTCCTGGGTTGATGAGCCCATGGTCTATTTTCCTTATGCGTAATTTTATGAAATCGATACCAGATTCGTTATATGAGTCTGCGGCAATTGACGGGGCAGGAGATTTTCGTATTTACTGGCAGATTTTTCTGCCGTTGGCAAAGCCGGCGCTTGCAACCATTGGTCTGTTTTTGACTTTGGCATATTGGAATGAGTGGTATAATGCCATGCTGTATATTCAGACACCTTCCAAATATCCTCTGCAGTATTTCTTACAGCAGATTATCAGTAAGGCAAATATGAATCTTCTTGTACAGCAGGGAGCGGTTATTAATATAGCAGATATGCCAACAGAATCTATTAAGATGGCAACGGCTGTTGTAGCTACAGGACCTATTGTTTTGGTATATCCATTTGTTCAGAAGTACTTTATCAGTGGCATGACAGTAGGCGCTGTGAAAGGATGATAATTCGCTGTTTCAAGATGAGAGCAGCTTATTATAGGAAAGAATTAGGAAAATAAGGAGGAAAAAAAGAAATGAAGCGTAAAGTGATTGCGGCAATGTTAGCGTTATCTATGACAGCTGGTTTGCTGGCAGGATGTGGCGGAAAAAAGAATGAAGAAAAAGGGAAAGCAAGTAGCGCCACAGAAGTGAAAGAGGATGGCAGTATTGAGACAAAAGAAGAAGTAAAAGTATCTATGTATTTGTATGGTGATGAAGGCGTTGCGAATAAAGATATTTTAAAAGAATTGAATAAAATTTTAAAAGAAGATATCAATACTACATTAGAAGTAAAATATATTACATGGAATGATGTAAATACAAAATATCCTCTGCTGTGGACATCAGGAGAAGATTTTGATATGGCGTATGGAGCTGCTAATGCAGTTGTGCCGTATTCTACCTTAGCAAGACAGGATGCCTTGGCAGATATTACAGAAATGTTGGAGACATATGCGCCATCTTTAAAAGAAAAGATTGACCAGAAAGCATGGGATTCCATGAATGTAGATGGAAAAATTTACGGTGTTCCATCTACATATAGTGAATTTACATCTTACGGATTTGTTACCAGAAAAGATAGAATGGAAGAATATGGAGTAAATGAAATTGCATCCATTGAAGATATGGAAAAATATATGGATGCCTCTGTAGATGCAGGAAGAATTCCTTTGAATGGTGATTCGACTTTGGCATCAGATATGTATAAGATGTTTGTGAATACTACAGAAGACTGGATTCCAGCGCCTGGAATCACAGAGACAGAGCCATTTTTGGTAGCGTCTTTGAAAAATCCTGGTGAAGTTTTGTCTCCGATTTTTACTGATGAGTTTGAAGAGTTTGCTGTTAAAATGAGAGAGTGGTCTGATAAGGGATACTGGAAGCAGGATGTTTTGGCATCAACAGTAAACGATAAAGACAGCTTCCATAATGATACAGGAGATGCATATATTTCTCATCAGCCTGACTGGAGTGGTCAGAAAGGTGTTGTAGATGAAAAATTAGGCGGTGTAGAAACTGAATTTTTCTGTTTTCCGGAAACAACCAATACTATTTTAGCTAAAAGTGGTTCTGAGAATGCGACTTTAATTAATGCTAATAGTAAACATCCGGAAAGAGCTCTTATGGTAATTGAAAAATTAATGACAGATGAAAGATGTTATAATTTGATTCAGTATGGAATTGAAGGAAGACAATATGAAATCAAAGATGGAAAAATAACAAAACCTGCAAGCTGGAACAAAGAGACTGATGAAGGTGGATTTTCTGCATGGGCACTCCGTACAGATGAGTATAATATTCCAATGGCAACAGAGGATGAACGTCGCTACACATTAAATGAAGAATGGAAACAGGTTGCTGCTGAAAATCCATATGTTGGATTCGTAGTCGATACAAAAGAATTTTCAGCAGAAATTTCTTCTATTAGTAATGTGAATGCGCAGCTTGGTATTCAGATTTTGTTAGGCAAGACTAAACAAGATCCTAAAGATGCTGTAGCTGAATATAGAAAACAGTTAGAAGCAGCAGGTATCAATAAGGTGATTGATGGTGTGAATGCACAGTATAAAACTTTTTTGGAAAAAAGTAAATAAAAAGGTATAAGGAGGAATCCTGGGCGTCAAAAGCCGTTTGAATAGGGGCTTTGCCCGGGATTTTTCTATAATTACTAGGTGGGTATGCTTGAGATTTTTATTGGAAAATGATAGGATGAACACAGGAATATATTTTGAAGGGAAGAAGATGAAATGAGTGTAACAATTAAAGATATTGCCAATGCAGCAGGAGTGGGTATTGCTACAGTATCTCGAGTTTTGAACAATAGTGGAGCTGCAAGCAGCGATGTACGGGAAAAAGTTATGAAGGCAGTAAGGGAATTAAATTACATTCCTAATAATAATGCAAGAAATTTAAAATTAGGACACTCAAAGACCATCGTTCTTCTGGCAAAGAGTATTGTGAATCCATTTTTTCAGAAGATGATACCAGTAATAGAACGTCAGGTTATGTTACGGGGTTATAATTTGGATATTCGTAATGTGAGCTATAGCGAGTCCGAAATGGAAGTTGCCAGATGTGAAGTGCTGAATAGAAATTTGTGTGGAATTATCATTATGGGCGGCAAGTTTGGTTATTGTAATGAGGATTTTGAGGCACTGAAGATTCCATGCGTTTTGGTTACCATAAAAGCATCCAAAGAGGTAGATGAAAGTTTGTATTCTAGTGTTATTATTGATGATGTAGCAGAAACTAAGAAAGCGGTTGATTATCTGGTGGAATTAGGACATCGTCGAATTGGGTGTATTGCCAATAGTTATCAGAATATTACTACGCCGAATCATCTTAGATTCTGTGGATATAAAAAGGCGTTGGAATGTCACGGGATTCCGTTTGACAGTAGTCTTGTATCTACGGCGAATATTGCAGATTCAGGATATGCATTTGGTTTCAATATGATGAAGAGTATGCTTGCCAGAAATAGGGATATGACAGCAGTGGTTACAATGGCAGATGTGATGGCTATTGGAGCGGCTAAAGCTGCCTTTACGGAAGGGCTCAGAGTACCAGAGGATATTTCTGTTGTGGGCTTTGATGGAATTGAAGAGTCAGATTATTATAATCCTTCATTGGATACCATTGTTCAGCCGGCACAGCCTATGGCACAGCAGACAGTGGATTCTTTGTTTGAAATGATACAAGGTGGACCTACCAGTCATACAGTGCTGGAAGGAACTTTAGTGAAAAGAGGATCCTGTGGAAGAGTGGTACGTTGAGCCATAAAGAATAATGAACAGCTATGCTGGGAGGGATATTTATGGTGACGTTTAAGGAAAAACAGATTTTGATTGATGGAAAACCTATTTTTTTACTCTCTGGGGAAATGCACTATTTTCGTCAGCCGAGAGAGAATTGGCAGAATTTACTAGATGAGGCCAAGAAAATGGGATTGAATTGTATTTCTTCTTATGTTCCGTGGATTTTGCATGAGGAAACAGAGGGGGAATTTTGCTTTGAAGATTCTTTAGACTTGGGAGCTTTTATAGATTTATGCCAGGAAAATGGGTTATATTTTTTTGTGAGACCAGGTCCGTATATTATGGCTGAGATGAAAAAGGAAGGGATACCCTACTGGGTGGCAAAAAAACATCCAGATGCTCTGCCGGTAGGCTTTGATGGGGAAATCAGACCTTGTAATACAATAGACTATTTGCATCCGGGATATTTATCTGAATGTAGGGCCTGGTATCAGAAGGTTATGGAAATTATTGTGCCGAGACTTCAATGTAATGGCGGGAATATTATAGGGGTGCAGTTGGACAATGAGATAGGTATGCTCAACTGGGTAACCAACTATCCTGTATTAAATAACCATGTATTGGAATTGCTGGAGAAATATCTGGAAGAAACTTATGCACAGAAAGAACTCATAAATAGATATCCGTTTTGGCGAGAAGAAGAGTCAGAACGGTTTCAGGCATTTCGTTCTCCAAAAGAAGAGTATTCTTTGGAGTTTCATCAGGATTTCGGGAAATTTATGCGTCAGTATTATGCATGTTATGTAAAAGAGTTGAAGAGTTACGCAGAAGAATGCGGGGTTCATGATACACCGTTCTTTATTAATATCCACGGAACAGGTGAAGGAAGGATTTTTGATTTTCCTCTTGGTGTCAGTCAGTTGTATGAAGCATACAATCAAGAAGAGGGGATGATTGCTGGTACAGATGTCTACTTGGGAGAACCCACAGAAGGAAAATATCAGGACTTGTATGTGATTAATGCTATTACAGATGCTATGAATAAGAAGGGGAATCCGTTGACTTCTATTGAGTTTGAAAGTAGCGATGCACCTTATTGTTCTTTGAATGGTATGCGGTATCATCCAACGGCAGTGTCTCATAAAATGCTTATGTGTTTATCTCAAAATGCCCGTATGCTTAGTTTTTATGTGTTTAGTGGTGGTGAAAATTACTTTTTGAATCATCAGGAGGAAGATGGAAATGGAAGAATGGCTTTTACAGGGCAGTTTCATGGGTTTAATGCTCCGGTGCAGCCAGACGGGACACATAATTATGCGTATGATTTTATTGCAGATACGGCAAAAAGTATCCATGCGTTAAATTCTCTCATTGCCTCTTCTAGGCAAGTTCTGGATTCTGTGAGTGTGGCATTTATTCCAGATTATTTTCTAACAGAAGCTGTATATGACAAATCTGACAAAATGCAAAAAATGTACCACAATCTCAAGCGATTCCGCTGTGAGGGTCAGATCGACCAGGTGGGAAGGGCATTGCTGGGACATCATATTAGCTTTGATGTGGTGGATGTTCAGAATGAGGAGATACCTATGGGACATGCACTGGTGATTCTTTCCGCCAGATATATGTCACAAAAAGTTCAGAAAAAGATAGTGAATTTCTTGGAGTGTGGGGGAAGAGCATTGTTGTACGGTGAGATTCCTGTGTTTGATATGGAGGGGCATGCGTGTACAATATTGAAAGAGGCTATGAAGCTGGGAGATCCGGAATATGTGGAAAATAATCCGCCGGTATATTTTTTGTCTATGGATACCTGTGGCAGCTTTGGGAATGCAGTACCTATGCAGTGTGGTGGCTTTGCGCAATTATTTGCAATGGATTCATCTGGGATTCTTAAAGAACATGGAAGTGGAAAAATGTGTGGTATGGTAAAGCAGGTTGGTTCAGGAAAGATTTGCGCTATTACAGGGACTTATCCGGTAGAAATGCGGTTTTGGGACAAAGTATTTGAGGAATTGAAGATTCACAGTGCTGTAGAGATTGAATTTTATCGTCAAGGTATTTATGCAAGCAGAACCAGGTCAGAAGATGGTCAAGAGCTTTTATATTTGATAAATCTGGATTGTGTGGATAAAAAGATTGATATCAAGTTGGACGGTGAAGTTTTGTTCCGGGATTTTTGTTTGGAGAATAAGAAATCTCTTATTTTGCCTTTGGGTGTAAAGGCTTCTGGGGTGATGGTTAAGAGGTCTACAGCAGAAATTGTAGAGGGTACCCATGAAGGTATAAAGTTCCGACTTAGTCAGCTAAATGATGAAATATGGTTGCGAGGAATAGGAAAAAGCGTGCAGGTGCTTCCTGGAAATGACTATACGGTAGAGGAACATAAAGAAGAGGTTCTTATCCGTACCCAAAAGGGACCAGGTCAAGAGATTTACATAAGGTACAAACAGGAGGAAATATAGCATGAAACTTGTAACATTCAACATACGCTGTGATTACGGACAAGATGGAGGGAATTGTTTTCAATTCCGAAAAGCATTGATTAAGAAAAAGATACTGCACGAAAAACCAGATGTGATTTGTTTTCAAGAGGTTTTGCCTCATGTGGCGGTATGGATGAAAGAGGAATTGAAAGATTATTATGTGGTTGGATGTGGCAGAAGCACAGAATTGGACAATGAGCAGATGTCGGTTGCTTATAGGAAAGAAAAGCTGAATCTTGTATCAATGGACACGTTCTGGTTGTCGGAAACTCCTCTTGTTCCAGGCAGCAGATACCAGGAACAGTCAGAGTGTCCCAGAGTGTGCACAGAAGTAGTGCTGGAGGATTTGCTGGAAAAGAAAGTTTTTCGCCTTATGAATGTACATTTGGACCATTTGGGAGCAGAAGCCAGAATGCTGGGACTGAAGCAAATGTTGAAAAAGGCAGAGGCAGAGCTGCTGTTTCCAGATATCCCTATACTTTTGGCAGGGGATTTTAATGCAGAGCCAGGTGCATGGGAAATCCAGGAAATAGAAAGAGAATCAGATTATGTAAATCTTACAAAGGGAATTGGAATAACATTTCATGGATTTTTACCGGAAGAGGCTGAAGAAGCTATTGATTATGTATATCTTCGGAACTCTGAAAAAGAAAATGTGGAAAAATTGGAATGTATATCAGTGGAAAAATGGGAAGACAGGGAAGAAAATGTGTGGCTTTCAGACCATTATCCAGTGTGTGTGACTCTAGAATGGGTATAGAATAAAAATTATCGGTTTGTATTTTGAGTTATAGGCCGATAATTTTTATTTTTTTTGAGAAATATTGTAGTAGATAAAAAAGTAGTTGACATATAAAAGATTATGTGATATTCTAGTTAAGCTGTCGCTGAGAAATTGATAACAATTCAATATAAAGCAACAACAAAATAATAAGATATCAATAAATTTTCAGAAAACTAAAAAAGATGTTGACAAATATAGAAAAATATGATATCTTATAAAAGCTGTCAGAAAGCAATGAAAAACGAAATAAAAAAGTTTGAAAAAAGTGCTTGACAGACCTGCTCAGATGTGATAATCTAGACTGGCTGTCGCGA
>CAJKMA010000044.1 GCA_905200905.1 uncultured Bacillota bacterium | reverse complement strand
TGAAATCTAAGGATTTATAGGAGGAAATAGAAGAAATGAAACTAGGTATCGTAGGCCTTCCGAATGTAGGAAAAAGTACATTGTTTAATTCATTGACAAAAGCAGGAGCAGAATCTGCCAATTACCCTTTTTGTACCATTGACCCCAATGTGGGAATTGTTCCAGTTCCGGATGAAAGATTAAAATTATTAGGAGATTTTTATCAGTCCAAAAAGGTGACTCCAGCAGTGATTGAATTTGTGGATATTGCAGGTCTGGTAAAAGGTGCATCGAAAGGAGAAGGCTTAGGAAACCAGTTTCTGGCAAATATCCGAGAAGTAGATGCTATTGTACATGTGGTAAGATGCTTTGAAGATGAGAATGTAATTCATGTGGATGGATGCATTGACCCACTCAGAGATATTGAGACCATTAATCTGGAGTTGATTTTCTCTGATCTGGAAATCCTGGAAAGAAGAATTGCAAAAACCACAA
This sequence comes from uncultured Bacillota bacterium, assembly GCA_905200905.1. GTDB lineage: Bacteria > Bacillota > Clostridia > Lachnospirales > Lachnospiraceae > Blautia. The sequence goes on along the minus strand of CAJKMA010000044.1, from coordinate 21,602 downwards.
AATCAGCCAGAATGGATAAAGAAGCAGCAAAAGAACTGGAATTCTTAAAAGAAATTAAGGCACATCTGGAAGCAGGAGAGCCGGCTTCCTCCATGGAATTAGAAAATGAAGACCAGGAATTGTACATGAAGGGATATAATCTGCTTACATGGAAGCCGGTTATCTATGCAGCAAATGTATCAGAGGATGATCTGGCAGATGACGGTGCATCCAATTCATATGTACAGCAGGTTCGCGAGTATGCGTCTAAGACAAACAGTGAAGTGTTTGCTTTGTGTGCAGAGATTGAGCAAGAGATTTCAGAGCTAGAAGAGGATGAGAAAAAAGAATTTCTGGAAGACTTGGGAATCCAGCAGTCTGGTCTGGAAAAATTGATTGTTGCCAGCTACCGTTTGTTAGGACTGTTAAGTTTTCTTACATCTGGAGAGGATGAAACAAGAGCTTGGACCATTAAAGTGGGAACAAAAGCACCTCAGGCAGCAGGCAAGATTCATACGGATTTTGAGCGTGGATTTATTAAAGCAGAAGTGGTAAACTATCAGGATTTGTTGGATTGCGGTTCCTATGCTGGTGCTAGGGAAAAAGGGCTGGTGCGCATGGAAGGGAAGGAATACGTGGTACAAGATGGAGATGTAATTCTTTTCCGTTTTAATGTTTAAAAATAATAATACAAATGTATAAAAAGTTCGGTACTGTCAAAGTATAAGAGAAACGTCAGAACCTGTGACAGACAGAAAACAACAGGAGAGAGCCAATGACCCAAAAAGAGCTGAAATGGGAAATCGAACATACAAGAGAAAGACTAGATGCTGCTATTGAACAAAAATACTGCTTTCTTGAAATTTTAAACATCAGCAGAATGCTGGATTGTCTGATTGAAGAGTATATGACAATGAACCAGCAAAGTTGTTCCTAAGTAAAGTAGCAGAAAGAACCAGTAAAAAGAGAATAGTGAAGGAAAAAAGATGGAAAAACCTGGAAATTAAGCTTGTTTTCAGGATTCCATCTTTTTTATTTTTTTACAGAAAAACATATGTTCCCCCTTGCGGAATTACCTATCTTGGTATAGAATGAATGCATAAGTGGTAGAAAGTGGTGAGAAGTGGTGGCAAATGGGGAGCTAGTGGCAGAAGCACCCCAGACAGACCATGAAGATTAGGAAGGGGAGATTCCTAATCTTGCGAAAGAAGAGGTCATTCGTTATGTTGATGGGAGAGTATAGTCATACAATTGATGCCAAGGGCAGGATGATTATTCCATCCAAGTTTCGAGAAGAACTTGGAGAGAATTTTGTGTTGACAAAAGGCTTAGATGGCTGTCTTTCTATTTATCCAAATGAAGAATGGAAGAACTTTGAAGAAAAGCTGAAAGCTTTACCACTTAATGATAAAAATGCAAGAGCCTTCTTACGTTTCTTTGTAGCCAGTGCAACCTTATGTGAACTGGACAAGCAGGGGAGAATTCTCGTACCATCAACACTGCGGGAGTTTGCGGGTCTGAATAAAGATGTGGTACTCACTGGGAATCTTACAAGAATTGAAGTCTGGAGTAAGGAAAAGTGGTTAGAAAACAGCAATTATGAGGATATGGATGCTATTGCAGAAGGAATGCAGAGTATGGGCATTGTAATCTGAGAAAATGCTAGGAGAGAATCATGGAATTTAAACACAAATCCGTATTACTGGAAGAAACTGTTGGGAATTTGAAGGTAAAACCTGACGGGATTTACGTAGATGGAACACTGGGAGGCGGCGGACATTCCTATCGGATATGTCAGCAGTTATCTGCCAAGGGGAGCTTGATAGGCATAGATCAAGATGAAGCTGCAATAAGAGCTGCGGGGGAACGGTTACAGGAATTCAAGGAGCAGGTAACCATCATCCGCAGCAATTATTGCAACATGAAAAAAGAATTACAAAAGATAGGAATCACATCTGTAGATGGGATTATTTTAGATTTAGGGGTATCTTCCTACCAGCTGGATAATAGTCAGCGGGGATTTACGTACAGGGAGGATGTCCCTCTTGACATGCGTATGGATCAGCGGAATCCGCGGACAGCAAAAGATATTGTAAATATGTATACAGAACAGGAGTTGTACCGGATTATCCGAGATTATGGCGAAGATAAGTTTGCAAAAAATATTGCAAAACATATCTGCCTGGCAAGGCAGGAAAAGAGCATTGAGACAACAGGAGAATTGTCCGAGATTATTAAGAGAGCAATTCCCATGAAAATGCGTGCAGTAGGAGGACATCCTGCTAAGAAAACATTCCAGGCAATCCGGATTGAATTAAATCAGGAGTTGGATGTGTTGAGAAATACACTGGATGATATGATTGACCTTTTGAATGATAAGGGAAGGATTTGTATTATTACATTTCATTCTTTAGAGGACCGCATTGTGAAGACTATTTTTAAGCAGAATGAGAATCCATGTACCTGTCCTCCGGGATTTCCGGTGTGTGTATGTGGAAATGTATCAAAAGGGAGAGTGATTACCAGGAAACCGATTCTTCCAAGCGAGGAGGAATTGGAGGTGAATCCGCGTTCAAAAAGTGCGAAATTAAGAGTTTTTGAGAGAGTTAAGCAGTAGCAGGAAAATAACCTGATAAGGGAGAGCTTCATGGCAAGTACAAGGAACCGTAACCGATATGACAATAGAAGAGTGCAGGGGCGTCAGGCATACTATGAAGATGGGAATGCTGCACGCCGTTTGGAAGAGGTACCTGTTCGGCCAAAGAAGAAACTGAGCAAAACTGCACAGAAGAACCGAGCAAAAAGCACCAACATGGGGAAGGGCTATATTGTATTCCTGATTTTGGTTTGTGCTTTAGCAACCGGAGCCTGCGTACACTACATTAAACTGACTGCGCTTGTAACAGCACAGAAAAGTGCAGTAGATGCAAAGGAACTGGAGCTTAATGAATTGAAATCAGATAATGACGCATATTACAGTGAGATTATGACAAATGTGGATCTGGAAGAAATCCGTGACAGAGCAATTAATGAGTTGGGAATGGAATATGCAGCGGAGGACCAGATTAAATATTATACACCGGGAAATAATAACTACGTAAGACAGTATCAAGACGTACCAGAAAAATAAGCGGGTGGAAGATTGAAAAAAAACGAGTCAAAACAAAGAAAACTTACGAAAAAGATGAAGATAAAGCTGGCGGGGGTATTTGGATGTTCTCTGCTGGCTTTAGTCGGTTTATTGGTGGGAATTACCTGGATTAATGCAAAGTCAGGAAATAAATACACTCAGCAAGTCCTTACCCAATCCCAGCAGCAGTATACAGACACCAGGGTTCCATTCCGAAGGGGAAGTATTACAGATCGTAATGGAACCATGCTGGCAAACAGTGTGAAGGTTTATAATTTGATTTTGGACTGTGTGGAAATCAATAATAATGAGAAGTATAAGGATCCTACCAAGGTAGCGTTGGAAGAATATTTTGATATTGAGCAGGATGTGGTGGATGGTCTTTTGACCAACGAGGAGACAAAAGGCAGCAGATATCAAATTTTAAAAAAAGAAGTTACCATGGATGAACGCCGTGCTTTTGAGGAGTCTTTAGAAGTTCCGGAAAGCAAAGAAGAAAGAGAGACGTTAGGAGAAGAAGAAATCACTAGGCGCCAGAGGGTAAAAGGTATCTACTTTGAAGATACATATAAGCGAATTTATCCAATGGGCAGTCTGGCCTGTGATGTGATTGGTTTTACAGATGTAGGAGACACGGCTACGTGGGGATTAGAGGGATATTATAACAGTACCTTGAATGGAACCAATGGCAGAACCTTTGGTTATCTTTCAGATGATTCATCCCTGGAGCAGAATATTATTGATCCGGTAAATGGGAAAAACCTGACAACAACGCTGGATGCTACGATTCAGGAGATTGTGGAAAAGTATATTTCTGCTTTTGATAGGGCGTTGTCAGCGGGACCAAATAACAAGAAAAATGCCAAGAAAAGGGGAGCAGAAAATATTGCAGTGATTATTCAGAATCCCAATAATGGAGAGATTCTGGCTATGGCAAGTTCAGGAACCTATGATTTAAATAATCCCCGTGATTTAAGCGGAAGTTACACAGAGTATGAAATTGAAAACATGGATGATGAAGAAACAAAAGAAGCTTTGTTTGATATGTGGAAAAATTACTGTGTGAGCCAAAACTTTGAACCTGGTTCTACCTTTAAACCAGTGGTTGTGGCAAGTGCTTTGGAGTCAGGAGCCATTACAGAGGAAAATCGGTTTATTTGTGATGGTGGGGAGGAAGTTGGCGTTGATTATGTCCGTTGTGCCGTATATCCAGATAGTCATGGTTCTCAGAGCCTTGGTGAGGTTATTCAGAACTCTTGCAATGATGGTATGATGGCCATTGGACGGAAAATGGGTACCAACTTATTCTTGGAATACCAGCGCAAATTTAATTTTGGTACCAGAACAGGTATTGACCTTCCAAGTGAAGAAACGGGACTTTTGTTTTCCAAAGATAATATGTATGAGATGGAGTTGTCCACCTCTGCATTCGGTCAGGGATTTAACTGTACCATGATTCAGGAAATTTCTGCTATATCGGCAGCAATCAATGGGGGAACTTATTATCAGCCCCATCTGGTAAAAGAAATTACAGATGAGGATGGAAAAACAGTAAAAAATGTGAATCCAAATGTATTAAAGCAGCCGATTTCTGAGGAAGTATCTGCCAAAATCAGGGAGTATATGGGGCTGAGTGTTACCAATGGTACTAGCCGTGCTGCAAAAGTTCAGGGATATTCCATGGGTGGTAAGACTGGAACAGCGGAAAAGCTAAATGAGAAGGAAAAAGGGAATTATCTGGTATCCTTCATTGGATTTGCACCTCTGGATAAACCGGAAATGGTGATTTATACAGTCGTAGACACACCAAATGTTGAGAAGCAGGCATCTAGTAGTTATGCCCAGTACCTGGCTCAGGCAATTATGTCGGAGGTGCTACCATATATGAATATTTATCAGGATGAGCCTACGACAGAGGAAACGGTGTTGTGGCAAGGATTTTATGGTGTGCCCAAAATGACAGATATTGTGGAGGACGGCGTTTCCAATCCATATGGAACCATTCTGGATCAGGGCTATGGAGATGGAGATCCCATAGAGGAAGAGGACCTTAATGACCAGAATACAGATGGAATCACCAATGAAGATGCAGGAATCGAAGAAGAAGATCCAGAATATGAAGATACTTATGACCTGGATGAATTAGAAGATGATATCCGGCGATAAATCAAGATAGAAGCTGTAGCGTTTGCAACAGCTTCTTTTTGTTATAGAAAAAAGGAATGTGGCATACAGTATAAAGATAAACCTGCAAGGCGGTAAATATGAGAAAAAACAGAACTTATCATAAGAAAAAAACAGTGATTGTATTTTCCGTGTGCATGTGTATGCTTTTGGGACTTATGGGGCGAATGGTTTATCTCATGGTCATTCGCTCTGATTATTATGCAAAAAAGGCAGAAGAGCTTCATGAACGTGAGCGGGATATTAAGGCTGCCAGAGGGAGGATTTTGGACCGAAATGGAGAGGTACTGGCGGATAACAAAGCGGTTTGTACGATTTCTGTGATTCATAGTCAGGTGAAAGAGCCGGAAAAGGTGATTGCCATGTTATGTAAGGAGCTTGGCTTGTCCGAAGAAACAGCCAGAAAGAGGGTGGAAACAGTCTCAGCTATTGAGCGGGTAAAAACCAATGTAGAAAAAGAAGTTGGGGATAAGATTAGAAGTTACGGACTGGACGGGGTAAAGGTAGATGAGGATTTTAAAAGGCAGTATCCTTATTGTGAATTGGCATCGAAAGTACTTGGATTTACAGGAGGAGACAACCAGGGAATTATAGGACTGGAAGTCATGTATGAAGAAGTACTTCGGGGTATTGATGGAAAGATTCTCACAACAACAGATGCCAGAGGGGTGGAATTGTCAGAGCTTGGTGAACAAAGAATTGAGCCGGTGCCAGGATATGATTTGCATATTAGCTTGGATAAAAATATCCAGATGTATGCTCAACAGGCAGCTTGGAAGGTGATGGAGGAAAAACAGGCAGATGCAGTTTCTATTCTTCTCATGAATCCTAAGACAGGAGAAATTTATGCGAATGCCAATGTACCGGAATTTAATCTCAATGAGCCTTTTACCCTAAATACAAATGCAGATACTTCCGGTATGACAGAGAAAGAGCTCCAAGATGCATGTAATCAAATGTGGAGAAACCTCACCATAAATGATACTTATGAACCAGGGTCAACCTTTAAGATTATTACTATGGCTGCAGGGCTGTCTCAAGGTGTAGTACATATGGAAGACAGGTTTTCTTGTCCTGGGTTTAAAATTGTGGAGGATAGAAGGATTCACTGCCATAAGAGGACTGGACATGGGGCAGAGAACTTTGTGGAAGGTGCTATGAATTCCTGCAATCCAGTATTTATTGAGGTTGGACTACGACTTGGAGTAGACAATTATTTCAAGTATTTTAAAAAGTTTGGGCTTATGGAGAAAACAGGAATCGACCTTCCAGGTGAAGCTGCTACCATTATGCATAAGCAGGAAAATGTGGGTGATGTGGAACTGGCTACGATTTCTTTTGGGCAGTCTTTTCAGATCACGCCCATACAGCTAGCCACAACAGTAAGTTCCTTGATTAATGGTGGAAAGCGGATTACGCCTCATTTTGGGGTCCAGGTGACAGATTGGGAAGGAAATTTGATAGAAACTTTTCACTATCCTGAAAAAGAAGGGATTGTGTCAGAAGAAATTTCAGAACAGGTACGCTATATTCTGGAAAAAGTGGTTTCCGAAGGCTCTGGTAAAAATGCAGCTATAGAAGGCAGAACCATCGGGGGGAAAACTGCAACATCCCAAACTTTGCCAAGAAGTGCACACCGCTATATTTCCTCTTTTCTTGGATTTACTCCTACACAAGAACCTCAAGTATTGGGGATTTGTCTGATTCATGATCCAAAGGGAGTATATTATGGAGGTACCATTGCAGCTCCGGTCATCCGAGATATCTTTGATAACATTCTGCCTTATATGGGGATTCAAGGTTGATAAATGGAGGAAAAAGCATTATACTGAATAAGAGTAAAATACATAAAAAAGAGGTGTACTATGACAGAGTTTACTATGGCATTACCAGTGCTGATTGCCTTTGCAATCAGTGTAGTATTAGGACCTATTGTGATTCCTTATCTGAGAAAACTGAAAATGGGACAGACAGAGCGTGTAGAAGGCGTGCAGTCTCATTTGAAAAAGGCAGGAACTCCTACTATGGGCGGTATTATTTTTCTTTTGTCCACAGTAGTGACTTCCCTGATTTACGTGAAAGACTACCCAAAGATTATTCCAATCCTGTTTCTTACCTTGGGATTTGGTATTATTGGATTTTTGGATGATTATTTGAAAGTAGTTCTGAAACGTTCTGATGGTCTGATGCCTATGCAGAAAATGGCCTGTCAGATTGTGGTAACGGGAATTTTTGCATTCTATCTTATGAAGTTTACGGACATTCCTATGACCATGAAGATTCCGTTTATGCCAGGACATGAAATTGACTTTGGGATTCTTACCATTCCCATCTTGTTTATTGCAGTGATTGGAACTGTAAATGGTGTAAACTTTACAGATGGGCTGGATGGGCTGGCTTCTTCTGTGACGATTATGGTGGCAACCTTTTTCTCCGTAATGGCTATTGGAACAAAAAGTGGTATTGAACCGATTACCTGTGCTGTTGTTGGAGCATTAATGGGATTCTTATTGTTTAATGTATATCCAGCTAAGATTTTCATGGGTGATACAGGCTCCTTGGCTCTGGGAGGATTTGTGGCTGGAACAGCTTATATGCTGCAGATGCCTTTGTTTATTATCTTAGTTGGTCTGATTTATGTGGTGGAAGTGCTTTCTGTTATGATTCAGGTAACTTATTTTAAGGCTACCCATGGAAAACGTTTCTTTAAAATGGCTCCTATTCACCATCACTTTGAGCTGTGTGGATGGTCTGAGACCAGAATCGTGGCAGTATTTTCTGTGGTGACAGCAGTGTTATGTCTCATAGCCCTTATGGGAGTTTAAAAGTCAGACGAAGATTGGGAAAATGAGGAAAATGAGTATGAAATTGCTAAGAAGTGAAGTGGAAAACAAAAAGGTATTGGTGTTTGGTTCTGGAATTAGCGGCATTGGTGCTGTGAAGCTTTTAGAAACCCTGAAAGCACAGGTAGTACTTTATGATGGGAATGAGAAGCTTCAGGAAGAACAAATCAGGAAACAGCTGGGGGCAGATTCTGCCTGCAGTATTGTGCTTGGGGAATTGAGGGAAAAATTGCTTCCTACACTGGATTTGGTGGTTATGAGTCCAGGAGTGCCTTTGGACATCCCTCCAGTAGAACGGTTAAAAGCAGCAGGAATACCCATCTGGGGAGAAGTGGAGCTGGCATACCAGATGGGAGCAGGCAAAGTGCTTGCTATTACAGGAACCAATGGAAAGACTACCACCACCGCTCTGCTTGGAGAGATTATGAAAGCAGACCGAGATGCCAGAAAAACCTATGATGAGGTGTATGTGGTAGGGAATATTGGAAACGCCTACACAAAAGAAGCGCTTTCTATGAAGGAAACCAGCTGTACCGTTGCAGAAATTAGTAGTTTTCAGCTGGAAACTGCTGATACCTTCAAGCCGGATGTGTCTGGAATTTTGAATATTACAGAAGATCATTTAAATCGTCACCACACCATGGAGGAATATATCAGGGTAAAAGAATTAATTGCGGCAAATCAGACAAAAGAAAATTATTGTGTCTTAAATTATGAGGACCAGGTGCTCAGGGAATTTGCCAGTCAGTGTCCTGCAAACGTAGTCTTTTTCTCAAGTGTACGAAGACTTGAGCAGGGGATTTTCTTAGAGGATGGAAAAATCCTTTTAAGAACAGATAGCCAGGAATTAGAAATTGTAAACACAAAGGATTTAAAATTGTTGGGACAGCACAATTATGAAAATGTGATGGCAGCGGCAGCTATGGCATATTATGCAGGAGTAACCGTAGAGATTATCCGCAAAGCTGTTACAGAATTCAGAGCAGTGGCTCATAGAATTGAGTTTGTGGATGAAATTGATGGTGTTGTTTATTATAATGATTCCAAAGGAACGAATCCAGATGCTGCAATAAAAGGAATCCAAGCAATGAACCGTCCCACTTTGCTGATTGGGGGAGGCTATGATAAGGAATCTTCCTACGAGGAATGGATTGAGTCTTTTGATGGAAAGGTGAAATATCTGGTGCTGATAGGACAAACCAGAGAAAAAATCCAGAAAACGGCTCATGCTTGTGGGTTTATGAATACGATTCTGGCGGAAAATCTGGAAGAAGCTGTGGACATTTGTGCAAAAAAAGCACAAAAGGGAGATGCAGTTCTTCTTTCTCCTGCCTGTGCAAGCTGGGGACAGTTTGATAATTACGAACAGCGGGGAGACAAATTTAAAGAATATGTATACAAGCTAAAAGCATATAAATAAAGGAACTGGTTGCACAAGGAGAGAGCTGCTTTGGACAGGGAAAAGAAGAGAGAACAGCATTTTGACTATGTGCTGTTGTGTTTGGTCATACTTCTGGTTCTTTTCGGATTGGTGTTTCTTTATAGTACCAGCGCTTACAATGGACGTGTGAAATTTCATGATGCTGGGTATTATTTCAAAAAACAAGTATTTGCTACTTCCCTTGGGCTTATGGGAATCTATCTGGTGTCCTGCATGGATTATCATCTCTTAGTGAAGCTTGCGCCATTCTTTTATTTGATTTCGCTACTATTATCTCTGGCAGTTTTACTGTTTGGGGATGAATACAATGGCTCCAGGCGTTGGCTGTCCCTGGGGCCTTTGTCTTTTCAGCCCTCGGAGTTTGCCAAGGTGGCGGTTATTCTCCTTCTCACTTTTGTCATTATAAAGGGAAAAGAGCAGAAACAAGGAATGCTGCAAATGGCAGGAACTATGGCGTTGCTGCTTCCTATTGTAGGGCTGGTAGGTACGAATAACTTGAGTACAGCTATTATTATTCTTGGAATCGGTGTGATTCTTATTTTTGTATCAAATCCTCGGTATCTGCCCTTTGTGGGAATTGGAGTTGGAGGGATTTTGTTTATTGGTATTTTTTTGAGCATGGCTAGTTATCGTTTGGAACGTCTGGCAATCTGGCGTAACCCAGAAGCTTATGAAAAAGGATTCCAGACCATACAAGGGTTATATGCTATAGGAAGCGGCGGGATTTTTGGAAAAGGTCTTGGCAGTAGTCTGCAAAAACTGGGGTTTGTGCCAGAAGCTCAGAATGATATGATTTTTTCTATTGTATGTGAAGAGACAGGGCTTGTGGGAGCTTGTCTTTTAATCCTGCTTTTTGGCCTTCTGATCTGGCGTCTTATGGTGATTGCCACCCATGCAAAAGATTTATGTGGGGCACTGATTGGAGCTGGTATTATGGGGCATATGGCTATGCAGGTGATTTTGAATATTTCGGTTGTGACCAACACCATTCCCAATACGGGGATTACACTGCCTTTTGTAAGTTATGGAGGAACCTCTGTACTGTTTTTGCTGGGTGAAATGGGGCTTGCCCTTTCGGTAAGCCGTTATGAGGAACCATAAGGGGAGAAAGAGCATACATTATAGTATGGTTGAATCTGAGTACAGAGGAGTGTATGTCTTGAATGGAATAAAGGTTACAGGAGGGATTCCTTTACAAGGTGAAGTGCAGATACAAGGTTCTAAAAACGCGGCATTGCCAATTATGGCTGCCGCGCTTTTAAATAAGGGAACTACTGTGCTTTTGGGCTGCCCGAAAATATCAGATGTGTTCCTTATGGAAACTATATTGAACCGTATGGGGGTAAGGACCTGCTGGGAAGGAAATACCCTGGAAATTCATGCAGAAGAAATGAAAAGTGTCACAGTAGATGCAGATGCAGGCAGTCAAATGCGCTCCTCTGTAGTGCTTTTAGGAAGTCTTTTGGGACGGTGTCAGGAAGCAGTAGTTCCTTATCCTGGAGGCTGTGTTATAGGGAAACGGCCTATTGATTTGCATTTGGATGCGTTGAAAGGACTTGGAGCAGTGTTTCAGGAGGAGGATGGCATGCTTTTTGCAAGAGCGCCAAGGCTTCAGGGAGCAGTCATTTCGTTTGAAAAATCCAGTGTGGGAGCCACACAGAATGGGATTCTTGGGGCTGTATGTGCAAAAGGCGAAACCATACTTTTGGGATGCTCTAAAGAACCAGAGGTTACTTGGTTGTGCAGGTTTTTAAAGGCAGCAGGAGCGAAAATTCAGGGAGAGGGGACCACCACATTGAGAATCCAGGGGGTGAAAACACTTCATGATACAAAATTTCAAATTCCGGCAGACCGGATTGCAGCAGGCACCTATGTTTGTGCCAGTGCTATTACCAGAGGCAGTGGAGTGCTTTTGGGAGCACCTATAGAGGAGATGGGGGCACTCCTTCGAGCTTACGAGAAAATAGGTGGACAATACAGGTATAACAGTGGTAAACTAACGTTGCATAGCTTACAGGCCACAATGCCCATAAAGCTTTTGGAAACTCAGATTTATCCGGGTTTTCCTACGGATCTTCAATCCGTGTTTATGGCAGTATTGGCTACTGCTAAGGGAGAGAGCTGTATTGTGGAAAATATTTTTGAGGACCGTTTTAAAATGGTTTCCCAATTGCAAAAGATGGGGGCTCAGATTGAGGTTTCTCAAAATAAAGCCAGAATCCAGGGAACAGAGCTTACAGGGGCAAAGGTAAAGGCCAGGGAATTAAGAGGCGGTGCCGCACTGGTTCTTGCAGGATTGGCAGCCAGGGGAGAAACTTATGTGGAGAACCGGCATTTTATTGACCGTGGATATGAGGATCTCTGTAGGGATCTTTCTTATATGGGGGCCAGGATTTTAAAAGATTAAGGGGACGTTTATGAGTAAAAGAAAGCTATACAGGATTCTCATAGAAGCAGTGGTAGTAGCGCTTTTCATTGCTGCATTGGTGTTTTTTGTGGGATTTCGTGTTACCAAGGTACAGATTGAAGGCAATCAGTACTATACAGATGAGGAAATTAAGAAAATGGTGCTGGATGCACCAAATGCAGGAAACTCTATTTTGGTTATGCTGACCAAGACAGAGGAAAAAACAAAAGATGCACAAATGATTGATCATGTTACCATTAAGAGGAAAAATAGAAATACCATTGTGGTAAATGTAAAAGAAAAACAAATGGTAGGTTGTCTGGAATTTCAGGGACAGTATGTGAACTTTGACCGTCAGGGTGTGATTCAGATTATTACAGATGAGCAAATGGAAGGAGTTCCCTTGATTGATGGTCTGAGTGTAAAATCTGTGAAAGTAGGACAAAAGCTAAAAGGAATTAATTCGAAGAAGCTAAATACGATTTTGAGTGTTGGAAAAATGCTGGAGAAATCAGAGCAGAAGCCGGACCGATTGGTTTTTAATGACATGAATCAGTTGGTGCTTTATTATGGAGAGGTAGAGATTCGTCTTGGAAGTGATGAAAATATGGATGAAAAGATGAATCGTTTATCTGGAATTCTGCCTCAGTTGGAGGGAATGGAAGGAATTCTTCACCTGGAGAATATTACAGAGGATACGGCTGGCGTGGTCTTTGATAAAGCATCGGAAGCAGAAGACGGAGAAGAGGAACAGGATGGAGAAAATTCAGATACTTCTTCTCAGACAGAAACTACAACTCCACCTGCTGGTATTTTACCTCAAAATGAAACTCCAGATAGGGATGAGGTACAGAGCCAGAATGAGGATGCACAAGATGAGGAAGAATTTGACGATTCTCAGTTAGAGTACAGTGACGGAACGGATGCAGCAGAGTCCGAAGCCGGAGCCAATACAGAAGAATAGAGAAAGAAAATCTAAAAAATGGAGAAAAAATTCTTAAAAAGTAAATTTAGCAGTTGATAAATTTAAAAAAAGCATTTATTATATATCTATATGCAAACATATGAAACAGCAAGTTATCTGAAAATATTATACATTGAAAGCATACAAGGGAACTAAAGGAGGAAATACCGTGTTAGAAATCATGACAAACGAAGCGGAATCATCTGCAAAAATTATTGTTGTAGGTGTAGGCGGAGCTGGAAATAATGCAGTCAACAGAATGGTGGAGGAAGCCATTAGCGGGGTAGAATTCATCGGAGTGAATACAGATAAGCAGGCACTTACTTTATGTAAGGCACCTACAGTAATTCAGATTGGTGAGAAGCTTACAAAAGGTCTGGGTGCAGGTGCAAAACCGGAAATCGGTGAAAAAGCTGCAGAAGAGAGCATTGAAGAAATTAGACAGGCTATTCAGGGAGCCGATATGGTATTTGTTACCTGTGGTATGGGTGGCGGAACTGGAACAGGAGCTGCACCTGTAGTTGCAGGAGTTGCCAAAGAAATGGGAATTTTGACAGTAGGTGTTGTGACAAAACCTTTCCGTTTTGAAGCAAAAACACGTATGAGCAATGCTCTGTCTGGAATTGAAAAATTAAAAGACAGTGTAGACACCTTAATTATCATTCCAAATGATAAACTTCTGGAAATCGTAGATCGCCGTACAACTATGCCGGAAGCGCTGAAAAAAGCAGATGAAGTTCTGCAGCAGGCAGTACAGGGTATTACAGACTTGATTAATCTGCCGGCACTGATTAATCTGGACTTTGCAGATGTTCAGACAGTTATGATTGATAAAGGCGTAGCACATATTGGTATTGGTGAAGGAAAAGGTGATGACAAAGCAATGCAGGCGGTTCAGCAGGCCGTATCCAGCCCGCTTCTGGAAACTACCATTGAAGGTGCATCTCATGTTATCATTAATGTATCTGGTGATATTTCACTTATGGATGCTAATGATGCGGCTACTTATGTACAGAATTTAACTGGAGAAGATACCAACATTATCTTTGGTGCTCTGTATGATGATAAGGAAGCAGATTTCGTAAGAATTACAGTTATTGCTACGGGTCTGGATGATGAGACAACTAGAAAAGCCAGTGTGTCTAAAGATAAAAAAACAGTTGGAGCAGGAAGAACTCAGACAGCTTCTCAGCAGCAGTCTGTTCAGGAACCAAAGCAGCCTACAGGCTTTCAACAGCCAACATTCCAGCAGCCTACGTTCCAACAGCCGAACTTCCAGCCTACACAGACTACCTTTACAAGCAATGTACCAAAGAGAGATATCCAGATTCCGGATTTCCTGAAAAATAGAAGATAATGAAAAAGAATAGGAACCTCCCATGGAGACCAGCAAAATGAATGATGGTCTCCATGGGAGGTTTTTGTTTGCTTTTCAACTTGACAGTAATAAAGTTTCCTTTTAAACTGAGAGAAAAGATGTTTTAGAATGGGAGGAATTATTTATGCTGCAAATTACGGGAAAAACATGTCTTACAGGATTGCTGGGAAGTCCTGTGGATCATAGCATTTCTCCTCTTATGCATAATTTTAGCTTTGAAGCCTTAGGAATGAATTGGGTATATTTATGCTTTGATGTAAAGGAAGATAGACTAGAGGCATCAGTACAGGGGCTTCGTGCCTTACAGGTAAAAGGTTTTAACCTTACTATGCCAAATAAAAATAAAATCTTAGATTATCTGGATGAACTTTCTCCAGCTGCCAGGCTTATTGGTGCTGTAAATACAGTAGAAAACAGAGATGGATGTCTCATTGGACATAATACAGATGGTATTGGCTTTATGCAATCCGTAAAGGAACAAGGGATTCAGATGCAGGGAGAGACCATGACCCTTTTAGGAATGGGCGGTGCAGCTACTGCTATATGTGCGCAGGCAGCTCTGGATCAGGTGGAAACCATTCATATTTTTGCGCGGTCAGGAAGCAGACACCGTTTCAGAATGGAAGGGCTTCAGAAGGAGTTGGCAAAAGAAACTGCTTGTACCATTGAGTTTCATGATTTAGAGTCAGAGGGAGAGCTTCAAAAAGCCTTGGCCAAAAGCAGGCTTTTGGTGAATGCAACCTCTGTGGGAATGGCGCCAGACATAGAGAAATCTTTGATTCCAGATGCTAGTTTTTTTCATAAGGAGCTGGCTGTTGCAGATATTATTTACAATCCATGGAAAACAAAATTACTTTGTATGGCAGAGCAGGCTGGCTGTAAAGCCTTTAATGGTTACCCCATGCTTATCTGGCAGGGAGCAGAGGCTTTCCGCATCTGGACAGGCCAAGATATGCCAGTAGAGCGGGTGAGAGCATATCTGAAAAAACAATAGCTGCAAGAGAAAGAAGGAGAAGCATGAAAACAATAACAGTGAAAAAATTGGTGATAGGAGAGGGAATGCCAAAAATCTGTATTCCCATTATAGGAAGAAATAAGGAAGAGATTGAAAAAGATTTGGAAATTATAAAATCTATGAAGCCGGATTTGGCAGAATGGAGGGTAGATTGCTGGGAAAACGAAAAAAATGATGAAACGATATGGGAAATGTTAAGGACAATAAGTGACAAATTAGGAGAAATTCCTCTGCTTTTTACCTTTCGCACGAAAAGAGAAGGAGGAGAGCAGGAGATTTTATATGAAGATTATGTAAAGCTTTTAGAAAAGGCAGCCAGAACAGGCATGGTAGATTTCGTGGATGTGGAAGTGTTTTTTAGGCAGGAAGAAACCAGAAGGTTGATAAGCTGTATACAGGAGACTGGCGTTTATGTAGTGGCTTCCAATCACCATTTTCAGAGAACCCCAGATGGCAGAGAATTGCAGGAACGTATGCGTTATATGAATGACTGTGGGGCAGATATCTTGAAAATGGCAGTCATGCCAATAGATAGCTTGGATCTCTGTTCGATTTTAGAAGCCACGATTCGTATGAGACAGGAATGTGAAAAACCGGTAGTAACCATGGCTATGGGTTCCCTTGGTGTGTTAAGTAGAATCTGGGGCGAATTTACAGGCTCCTGCATTACCTTTGCAGCAGGCAGAGAGGCATCTGCACCAGGACAGATAAAAGCAGATGAGATGCGAAAGGTTTTGAAAGCCCTGCATGAAATCAAAGAGAGAAAAAATTGACATAAAACAGGTAACATAAGGTGAAAAACAGGGCTTTTCACTGTCGAAAAGATTTTGAAAGCATACCTGTGGTTTTGACAAAATCAGCACCCCCTAACCTCTATAATGAACAGTGCTTATTCCAGATAAGTAAGAGAGTCATGCAGAGGTTTAGGGGGTGTTTTGTGTACTGCGAATTCTACTTGGATGTGTTTTTCGTAGTCAACCTGATTCTGGACTTCCTGGTGCTTTGCCTTACCAATCAGATGCTTTGGGGAACTGCCAACCCCAAAAGAGCATTGTGCGGAGGTATGCTTGGGGCAGGAGGTATGTGTGTAGGTGTGACGGTTTTCGCCCAGCGCACATGCAGCATTATTTTGTTTTACCTGGTTATAGCAGCTCTCATGGTTTGGGTTGGAGGTAAGGTTCATACTGTAAGAAAGTTTCTGATGGCAATGGGGATATTCCTAGGCGGGAATTTTCTCATGGGTGGTTTTCTATCTGTTTTGCCTTACAAAGCCAGGAAAAATGCGTTTTCTTTTTTGGCAATCACGATTACCGCTTATTGGATGTTATACATAGGCATAAGACTCTGTAAATACTTAAAAGGAAAAGAACTTCCCATTTGTGAGGTTGTTGTAACTTTTCAGGGGAAAGAAATGACAATAAAAGGACTTTATGATACAGGAAACTGTCTCAGGGATCAGGAGACTGGGAAAAGCGTAGCGGTTATGGATTACAGCGGTTTCTGTAGACTACTCAGCCAAGAACAGTGTCGGGGATTAGAACATTTTTGTTCCATGGAAACAGAGGAACTAGAGGAGAGAGAGAGTTTGCAAGCTCTGCATCCTCGGTTTTTGCTCTATACCAGTGTAGGCTGCCAGGCTGGGCTGCTGCCAGTCATTACTGTAGACAGTCTGACCTTGGTATCTGAGGGAGCAAAGAAACATATTCCACATGCCGCAATCGGCCTTTCCAGGGAAATACTTTCCTGCAGGGGAAGTTATGAAATGATCATTAGTCCTTCCATTCTGGACAATTAAGGAGGAGCTTTATGAATATGGACGTTTGTGCAAAAAAAGAATCACAGTTTTCAGGATTTACGGGAATACTGCTACCAAGAGGTAATGAAATTCATTATATTGGAGGTGCGGAAGTGCTGCCTGCACCTCTTAGCCAGGAAGAAGAGGCACAGAAATTACAAGAGCTGACAGAACAGAAAAGCCAGGAGGCAAAAGCATGTTTAATTGAACATAATTTGCGTCTGGTAGTATATATCGCAAAGAAGTTTGATAATACAGGAGTTGGTGTAGAGGATTTGATATCCATTGGAACCATTGGTCTGATTAAAGCCATTAATACCTTTAATCCTGTGAAAAAAATTAAGTTGGCTACTTATGCTTCCAGATGTATTGAAAATGAGATTCTCATGTATTTACGACGAAACAGCAAAACAAAAATGGAAGTTTCTATTGATGAGCCTTTGAATGTAGATTGGGATGGAAATGAACTGCTTCTGTCCGATATTTTGGGAACAGATGAGGATGTGATTTATAAGGATATAGAAAGTCAGGTGGAGAGAACTCTTTTGGGAAAGGCTATAGGAAAACTTACGAAACGCGAACAGACTATTATAAGATTAAGATTCGGGATTAATATGCCAGATGGAAAAGAGAAAACACAAAAAGAAGTAGCAGACCTTTTAGGCATATCTCAATCCTATATTTCCAGGCTTGAAAAACGGATTATGAAGCGTTTGAAAAAAGAGATTGTAAGATATGAATAATCCGTTGACAAATATAAAAATCAGGTATATTATGATGATATCAGAATGATATCAAATTAATAAGGAGATGCAAATGAGGAGGTAGTACGATGAACCAGGAAGAAAAGAATGAAGTAAAAAACAAGATTCAGGAAGAAAAAGTGTTGCAAGCAAAGACAGGATTTGGTATGTTAATTTTATCGTTGCTTTTACTTGCAGCAGGCGTTGCAGGTTTTGGCTTTGGGATTTATCAGATGGAGCAGGGAGAAAAATTTCCAGGAGCCATACTTTTGATTTCAGGTTGTATCATAATCGTGATTGCAGGTGTCTTATGTTGTGGTCTTAAGGTTGTAAACCCTAAGGAAGCTATGGTATTAGCGCTGTTTGGTAATTACTATGGAACATTGAAGAAAGAAGGATTTTTCTGGGTGAATCCATTTGTGACTGCGATTAATCCTGTGTTTAAGATTAGTGCAGATGGTAAAGGGACCAATCGAAAAGTTTCTTTGAAGACTATGACACTGGATAATAAAAAACAGAAGGTAAATGACCAAATGGGAAATCCAGTGGAAATCGGTGCAGTTGCTATTTGGCGAGTGGTGAATCCTACAAAAGCAGTGATTAATGTGGAAAATTATAAAGAATATCTTTCTATTCAGTGCGATTCTATTATTCGCAATACTGCTAGAAAATATCCCTATGATGTGACAGAGGGCGGAGATGAGAAAACACTTCGAGGCAGCAGTCAGGAAATTGCGGATATTATGTGTGAGGAGCTTCAGGAAAAGGTGAAGAATGCAGGTATCCAGATTTTGGAGGTACGCATTACACATTTGGCCTATGCCCCAGAAATTGCATCTGCCATGCTTCAGAGACAACAGGCGGCAGCACTTATTGATGCAAGGCAGAAAATTGTAGAGGGTGCTGTGGGAATGGTTGAAATGGCACTTGAAAAATTAAACGAAAACGAAATCGTAGAATTAGATGAAGAGAGAAAGGCAGCTATGGTCAGCAATCTGTTAGTAGTACTTTGCGGAAACAAAGATGCACAGCCTATTGTAAACAGTGGCAGCCTTTATTAAAATACAGTAAGGTGGTGACACATTCTGGAAAACGAAAGCAAGAACAAGGGAAAAGAAAAAGCAAAGAAGCAAGTACCATTAAGATTATCGCCTGCTTTATGGAATGAAATTGCTCAGTGGGCAGAGGATGATTTTCGTTCTATGAACGGACAAATTGAATATCTATTAACAGAATGTGTGAAGTATCGGAAAAAACACAGGAAAAAGGAGGAAGAATAAATGTTGATTCTTACTACAGATTGCGTTCCCGGAAAAGAAATAGAAGCATTGGGATTGGTAGAAGGAAATACCATTCAGTCCGTGCATCTGGGAAAAGATATTATGAACAGTTTTAAAACACTGGTAGGAGGAGAATTAACCTCATACAATGAGATGATGAATAGTGCCAGGAGCCTTGCAACAGGAAGGATGATTGAACAGGCACAGGCACTTGGGGCAGATGCCATTGTCTGTGTGAGATATTCCTCCGCCTCTGTCACACAGGGGGCAGCAGAAATTATGGCTTATGGAACTGCGGTGAAATTTAGGTAGAGAGATACAGAGGGGGCTGTCGGGACAGATAGCCCCCGTTTTTAATGTTTAGCTTGCTTATTTTTTTCATAAATCACTCACTTTTTGCTGCCTTCCCGTTTTGACCTACTTTTTTAAGTCACAAATAGACTAAAAGTTTCATTCTATGAATTTTCACCTATTTATTTTATTCCCTAATAGGCTGGATTTCTTAGATAGTATATTTTGGCCTGCTTTTCCTATGTGAAGCGTAGGCTAAAAGGTTGCTTTTTCTATTTTTGAGCCTAACCAGACTATTTTTTAGTAGGCCGTCAGAACCCTTTCTTTATTTTCTGCCTATATAACTTGATATTTAGTAGGCTATAATACTTGTTTTGTGAGTTTTGGCCTATTTTGACATCCTTGGGAAGTCTTTTACAGGATAAAGAGGTTTTTCTTGATTTTAATATTTTTGATATAGGTTTGGAAAATAAAAATCTCTCATACAGCTCAAGTGTTGAAGACACAGAAGTGTATGAGAGATTTTTAGCATGCTTTATTTCATGCACCGGCAGATTTCTTCCTTGACCTGCAGCACAATTTTTGCCAGTTCTTCTATCCGTTCATCTGACATTCTGGCAATGGGGGCAGAGATAGAAAAGGCATATTTCGGACGTCCTTTGTAGTCCGGGATGCTCACTGCGATGCAGCGGACACCCAGCTCATTTTCTTCGTCATCTAAAGCATAACCTTTTGTGCTTACTTCTTTTATTTTTTCTAAAAATTGGGTATAATCAATAATAGTATGAGGCGTCAGTTTCTTGATATCGCTGTCATACCAAATTGTCTGAATGCGTGTGGAATCCATATCGGCCATCATGGCTTTTCCAACACCAGAGCAGTACAGAGGAATGCGGCTGCCCACTTTGGACACCATGCGGATGGAGTTTTGTTGAGATTCTTCTTTGCAGATATAAACAGCATCCAGACCATCTAACTGTACAAAGTGCACCGTTTCCCCAATTTCTGCCGAAAGTTTTCTAAGACAAGGGCGGACTGTGTCAAGAATATCAATGTGACTGAGAAGTTTGTTGGAAAGATTCAGGAGTTTAAAGGAGAGGGCATATTTTCCGGTTTCACTGTCCTGTTTCACATATTCCATATATATTAATGAGCTTAGCAGCCGGTGAACGGTGCTTTTATTCAAATCCAGATGGCTGCATAGTTCTGCCAGAGTTACTGGACCGGTTTCTGCCAGGATTTCCATGACCAGGAATAAACGGTCTGCCACCTGTATGGGGTTTTTATTTTCCATAATACTTCTCCTTATCTGTTTTGTATTGCATCATAAATACAGCCGTAATTGTAGCACGTTCCGAAGAACGTGGCAATAGGGAGATAGAAAGATGAATTTTTTGTAGATTTTTCTGACTTTCTCTTGACATTTAAGAAAGCAGTAGTATAATGCAAATTAAAGATACCACATTGCGAAATGATGTTTCATAATGTGAAACGTTTTATATAGCGAAAGAAATCAAGGAGGATTTTTGAAGATGAGTACAGTAGCAGAAAAAATTGCAGGATTTGGGGTAGTACCAGTTGTTGTATTAGATGATGTAAAAGATGCAGCACCTTTGGCAAAAGCATTGGTAGAAGGTGGGCTTCCATGTGCAGAGGTAACATTCCGTACAGCAGCAGCAGAGGAATCTATTAGAATCATGGCAACAAAATATCCTGATATGTTTGTTGGAGCAGGTACTGTTCTGACTATCGAACAGGTTGACCGTGCAGTAGCAGCAGGAGCTAAATTTATTGTAAGCCCTGGATTTGACCCTGAAATCGTAGATTACTGCCTGGAAAAAGAGATTCCTGTATTCCCAGGATGTATCACACCATCAGAAGTAGCACAGGCTGTTAAGAGAGGATTAAAAGTAGTAAAATTCTTCCCAGCAGAACAGTTCGGCGGAGTAGCTACAATCAAAGCTATGGCAGCTCCATATGTAGGACTGAAATTCATGCCTACAGGTGGTGTAAGTGCTAAGAATTTGGAAAGCTATTTAAGCTGTGACAAAATCATTGC
Organism: uncultured Bacillota bacterium; assembly: GCA_905200905.1. Classification (GTDB taxonomy): domain Bacteria; phylum Bacillota; class Clostridia; order Lachnospirales; family Lachnospiraceae; genus Blautia. The sequence goes on along the minus strand of CAJKMA010000044.1, from coordinate 93 downwards.
ATGTGGCGGAAGCTGGATGGTAAAAGGTGATTTAGTAAAAGCCGGAAAATTTGATGAGATTAAAAACCTTACTGAAGAAGCTGTAAAATTAGC
>CAJKMA010000043.1 GCA_905200905.1 uncultured Bacillota bacterium | reverse complement strand
TCTTGAAAAAGATAAGTATTGACATCTTGCATCTAAGATATGTAAATCTTTCATTACCCGCAATGTACGGTCTGTAGAACCATCATCGATAAACAATAATTCTGTTTCCAATTCCGGCATCTCTGCCATAACCTTACTCATTTCCTGATAGTAAATGGGCAATGCTTCTTCTTCGTTAAAACATGGAATAATCACGGTTAATTTCTTCATCTCTTGTCCTCCCGAAATATATATAACTTGCTAATTATATAGTTCATTCCAATTACAATCATCTGTAAAACAACCTTCGCAGCCAGGTCTGGCACAGAACTTAATTCTGTTAAGCCATACATACCCAGTACTTCGATTCCCATAGAAATCATCCGCATACTACAAAAACTAAGAAGTTCTTTCCCTAATCCATCTTTGCTTTTTTTACGAAATACAAACTTTTTATTGATAACAAATGCAAAAGCAATAGCAGCTAAAATAGAAATAATATTTGCCATCTGCATTCTCATCCCGGCACCATACTTCAAGACAGAAAAAATCCCAATATTTACAAGCGTAGTACAGATACCGGCAATGATGTAACGAGCCATCTCCCAGTTCATTTTCTTCACCTCTTGAAAACAATTTAGCAGTTTTTTCTTAAATTAAAGACAAATTATTTCTTAATATTTCCTTAATTTTTCTTTATTTACATTTATTTTTGCTATAATATACTCAGGAAATCAGGAGGTAAACTTATGGATACATCAAAGATACTGATTGTAGATGACAACCCGGAAATACGGGAGATTATAGAAATTTTGTTAAAAGGAGAAGGGTTTGAGACCTTTCAGGCAAAGGACGGCCAGACTGCTCTTGGTACATTAAAAAAACAGGATTTTGACTTGATTATTTTAGACATTATGATGCCCGGAATCAATGGCTATCAGACCTGTCTGGAAATACGCAAGACCAGCAATGCCCCCATACTTTTTTTGAGTGCACGTACAAAAGACAGTGATAAAACCCTTGGGTTTTCCAGCGGAGGAGATGACTATCTTGCTAAACCTTTTTCCTATAATGAACTAATCAGCCGGACAAAAGCACTCATACGCCGTTACCAAGTATATAAAGGAAAAACAGAATCCAAAAAACCTTCAAAAACGCTCTCTTATCACGGACTTACCATTAATGAACAGACGGAAGAAGTCGCCAAAAATGGATGCATAATAGAACTGACCAATACCGAATACCGCATACTTGTTCTTTTAATCAAACACCACGGACAGGTCTTTTCTGCGGAGCATCTGTATGAATCTATATGGGAAGAACCCTATTATTATGGAGCAAATAATACGGTGATGGTACATATGCGGAATCTGCGGAGAAAAATTGAGGAAAATCCGGACAAAACTGGCACTTCTCATTTTCATTACTGGCATCCTATGTTTTTCTCTTTTCCAGTTTCTCTGGTACAACAAATATACTGTTTTTGAAGCTCTTGATCCTATCTTTCATTTTTCACCACTTCATGGTGATGAAAACTTTTTTGACATGCTTTGTGAAGAAGCGGCAAAATATGACCTTCCTGAGTCCGAAACAGACACCGAAGCCATTCAAAAGCTCCAGCCCTGGTTTGATTTAGGGGATGACTATACCAGCATTTATATTTATGGTTCTGATGGCTACTATCGTGCCGGAAAATATGCAAGTGCCATGGAAGACAGTACTTTTCGGACTTTTTTTGATTTTGGTTACCGCATAACAGGCGGGGAAGGTGAAAATACCCGGGAATTTCCGGCAGAATTCCGAAACGGTTCTGCAATCATTAAGGTGTACTTTTATCATAATACCATGTTCCTATACCCGTATGTTCTGTTCTGTCTGTGTGTTTCTTTTTTACTTTTTTTATCTGTTATCCTTTGTTTTATCTCTCACAAAATGAGGCAAATTTCTAAGATTGAACATGGTGTTCTGCAAATGGCATCCGGAGATTTAAAGACAGCTCTTCCACAGTATCCCGAGGATGAAATCGGTATCCTGTCTTCAGAATTGAACCAACTCCGGATCACACTGGCGGACACTCTTCAGCAGGAACAGGAAAGCCGTCAGGCTAATCAAGATTTAATTACTGCATTATCCCATGACCTGAGGACTCCTCTCACGATTCTGAATGGATACTTAGAGGTATTGCATCTGAAAAAATCTCCTGAAATGGAGGAAGAATATCTGAGACGATGCCTGCAAAAAACAAAAGACATCAAAGATATGACAGACCGGATGTTTGAATATGCATTGGTTTATGAGGAAAAGGAAACCCCTGATTTGGAACCTTTGCCCTTCTCCTTCTTTTATGACTGTTTAAAGGAAAATGCAGATTACATTCACCTTGCAGGTTTTTCCTGGGAGATGACTCCAGTCATAGCAGAGGCAAATCTGGAAGCTCCTTTTACTGGTGATGCAACCATGATAAAACGAATCTTCCAAAATTTATTTTCCAATATTTTAAAATATGGAGATAAATCCGCCCCTGTTTTGATTGATGTTTCTTACGAATCAGAGGAACTGAAAATCCGAATTAAAAACAAAATCAAGGAAACGGATTCTCCTGTTCAAAGCACTCATATTGGCCTGCGAAGTGTGGAAAAGATGATGTCCCTTTTAAATGGACAGATACTGTATTCCGAACAAAAACAGGAATTTGCCATTCAGCTTACTTTTTTTGCAGGTTGTAATAACTGAACCTTTCTCTTTGCGAAGTCGATCAGCGGGTATGGGGTATTCTCATACCCGCTGTGAATCTTATATTTCTGCTTGAACAATATGTCCAAAATTCATCTCATCTCTAAAAAGATCATACACATATTCTGAGCTTTCCATATATAAACCAGTCTCTTTATCCTGAAGTTTTTCAAAGACCTCTGAATTATAAAATCGATTCATAGCCTCATCATATTCTATATTCTGATCTGAAGAAAACATATCAACAATATCCTGAACAATATATTCAATCAACTGCTCCTGCTTACCCATATTAAATTCCTACCTTTCGCAAAAGTTTTATACTTTTTTCTGTATGAAAAGAATACTGCGATGATGTCTTTTTATATATCATTCCTTTCAATAAGGTTTCAAAATCAATAATTTCATTTTCATACTGACGAAATAACAATGCCATATTATCATCCGCAACAGGTCCCATAACAATGTCATATTTATTATCCTTATTACACAAAGTATCTTTCACATTTGTAAATGTTCGATTTCTATTATTCATAACAAATTTTGCCCATTCTTCCGTTGTTTCTAAACCGAAATCTTTAACCTTGAGAGATTCTATTTTTCTGAAATCATCTTGTATTTCATAGGTATTTACAACAGGAGAACCGCCATAGATTTTGGACACTCTTACAGCCATTTTTTCTGCCTGTTCTTTTATGTCTGTTAAATAAAAGCCTTTTCCGAAATCTTTATACGGTCTACACATTGCTAAATTTATACTATCAATTGCAATATTACTTCCATGATATAATCTCATAACAGACCTCCGTTTTTCCGGCACAATATTCCTAAATCTTCTATTATCGTTGCAAAATCTAAAGTATGTTCAACTTCATAGTTTTCTTTTATAAACGCAATACCTTTAAATTGAAAAAGGTAACGAAATGCTTCTTGTATGCTGAGATTATGGTGTTGTGCAAATTCGTTTACACATGCAACAGTAAAACCTATTTTCTTTTTCTTGTCACTCATGCAAAACCTCCTACTTCTTTGGCAAACGATTATTTACCTCGTAAGCCCTCTATTTTTCTCATACCCATTGTTCCATTATTTTTCATTATACAATAATAGCTGGAATATAAAAAGACCTTCTAAAATACAGTTTCCACATTGACAAAAGAAGACTTTATGAATATTCTTGAGTTTTAACTTGAAAGGGGGATGCCAAGAAATATCCTGACATCCCCCTTACACTTTTCACCCAATTTTTTTCTTCAAAGGATTCCATTCCCCTCTGAAATAACGTATGATAAACAAACTTCCCAGACATACATTGTTGGCAATCATACAGCCCCAGACTGCATATAATCCCAGATGGAATACATTGACGCAGAGGAAGGTGAGGAACACTCTTACACCCCACATACTGAAAAGAGCATAATAGAACGGTTTCACGGTATCGCCCACTCCATTAAAGATTCCTTCCAAAATAACCAGAACACCAAACATAGGCTCTGAAACTGCCACCATCCGAAGCACCACTGTGCCAAGTGCAATTACTTCGTGTTCTTTTGTAAAAATAGACAGAAGCTGCGGTGCAAATATAAATAGCAATGCACCTGAAACTGTCATAACCACAAGAATCATAACAATAAGCATTCTTGTTAATGCGTGCAGGCGTTTCTCATCTTTTGCACCTATGGCATTTCCTGCAAGTGTAGCGGAAGCTGTCTGCATGCCATATCCCGGAATATAAAAGGCCTGTTCTACGGTAAGTGCTATGGAATGTGCCGCAAATGCCACCGTTCCCAGTCCAGTTACCAAAGATGCAAACACAACATGTCCTAGACAGGTTGCCATACGTTCCATTGCAACCGGCAGTCCTACACGGATACAGGGTTCAAGAATAATTCTTTCAGGCCTGATTTTGCATCCTTTTGGCGACACATAAGAATTCTTATATAAGGCAATGGTCATCAGGATTCCTCCCACCACAAAGGAAACTGCCGTACCGATTCCCGCTCCAACAGCTCCGTATCCAAAACCAAACATTTTCACATTTTTTCCTGCAATCTGTATCATACGTGTATCGTAAATAAAAATATAATTTAAAATAATATTGATGATATTCATGCAAACATTTACCAGCATAGGGGTTTTCGTATCTCCAACTGCCCTTAAAACTGCTCCGAAAATAATAATCGCACTTCGAAACAACATGGGAAGACAGATGATGGCAAAATAAAGCGAAGCATCCTGTCTTATTTTTTCTTCTACTCCCATCCAGACCGGAAGCACCGGGCTGATCAGCAGTGTGAGTACACCTACTCCCAGTCCTGCTGCAATGGTAACCAGAACAGACTGTACTGATGCTCTCTGCACTTCTTTATACGATTTTGCACCCATACTCTTGGAAATAAATGCCATAAACCCGATTCCCATTGCAAATAATGGCCCATTCACAAGCCAGGTCACTGACGTACTCATTCCTACTGTTGCAGTTGCATCTGCACCGATTCTTCCGACCATGGCTGCATCAATATATTGCACCAGAGTCTGCAGCATCTGCTCCAGCAAGGTAGGCCATGCCAGGGTAACAATCGCCAAAAACAACTCTTTTTTATATCCTATATTTTTTTTCTTTTTCATTTTCCTACTTTCCTAACTATTCTATCTATGGCCGAATCGCCACTTTAATTACATTCTCTTTTCGATGCTCAAAAATATCATACGCATGCTCAATTTCCCTCAGCGAAAAGGTATGGGTAATCAGTGGTGTGGTATCAATTTTCTTCTCTTCTATCAGTTTTAAGATTTCATCACAGTCGCATCCATCTACTCCACCAGTCTTAAAAATCAGGTTTTTTCCATACATTTTAGGCAACGGAATGCTCTGACTCTCCTCATAGAGTGCTACAATGGTTACAATGGCATTTGGTCTTGCCACTTTCCATGCCAGTTCAAAGGTCTGAGAACCTCCTGCCACTTCCAGAACACGGTCTGCTCCACCATGCTCACTATGCTCTTTTACAAAGGTTTCTACATCACACTCTGCAGGATTTACCACCAGAACCTCCGGATAATGTTCTTTTACAAAGGCGATTCTCACCGGATCTACCTCACATAAAATAATATTTTTCGGCTGTTTCAGCATCACACACAGAAGCGTGCAGATACCAGTGGGACCTCCGCCAAGGATTACAACGGTATCCTCCTGGCTGATTTCTGAAATTCTTGCAGCCCAGAATCCTGTGGCAAGCACATCTCCTACGAACAAAGCCTCTTCGTCTGTAATGGAATCTGCAATCTTATTCAAGCCCTGATTTGCATAAGGAACACGGACATATTCTGCCTGTCCGCCATCAATCCGGCAGCCAAGTGCCCATCCGCCATTTTTATCTGTACAGTTATTTACAAAACCATGCTGACAAAAATAACATTCTCCACAGAAGGTTTCCACATTCACCGTCACTCTGTCTCCTGGCTTAACCTTTGTCACCTGGTTTCCAACCTCTTCTACGATTCCTACCATCTCATGGCCTACCGTAATACCTGGAACTGCCCTTGGCACTGCACCATGTTTAATATGGATATCACTGGAACAGATACTTGCCAGCGTTACCCGGACAATGGCATCCTGCTCCTCTAAAATCCCCGGTTTTTCTTTTTCTTCTAATACAAATTTTCCCTGCTCTTTATATGTATATGCAAGCATTTCCTATCCCCCATTTCTTCTCTTTTTTAACAAATCCCTACTACACGCAAAGCACACCAGACAAGCAGCAGTGCCATAACTGCATTCATCCCTTTATAATGCTTTCCGTAGAATATCTTCAAAACATTTCCGGCAAAAGCCCAGATTAAATTTCCAATTGCCCCCAATATCATAAGATAAAAAGCAAACCCTAAAAGCAGCGGAATCCGGCTTACATGAGGTAAGATAAACGACGAAAACATAGTAAGCCCATAGATGATAATTTTTACATTAATAAGCTGCAGAAAAAATCCCATAAGATAGTGGGGCTCTTTTTCTGCATCATTTTCTCCCGGTGGAAGTCTTTGGAATGTTTTATATGCCAGATACAACATATAAATGCCCCCCACATACTTCATAACCGGCTGAATCCCAGGCACAATAGAGGCCAGAGTCTTACAAAAAATACCGCTCAAAATCATCAGGGACAGGGATCCTGTCCAAATCCCAAACATAAAGGGCAGATTCTTTTTGAATCCATATTTGCTGGCTGATGACAGCAGTAAAATATTATTTGGTCCCGGTGACCACACCGTAATACATGCCGTCAGGGTCATTTCCAGAAAAACTGCAGGCGACATAGTAAAATCCTCTCTGTCAAGCTTTTATAATGATAACAAAAACATAGAAATACCACCTCTTTGCTTATAAAAGTTTCGAGGTAGTTTTTCTATGTCTATTTCGTTCTTTATTCGTATTTTATCATGTTCCTTCTCATCTGACAATGTAGAGAAAAGGATTGAAACAGAACAGATTTATTTCTTGTGCAAAAAATAGCTAGAGTATTTTCTTTCCCTTCTTATTTTCTGATTGTGTATCATTATTTTAAAACTCTACTTTACTTTCAAGCAACAAAATACCCCTATTCTTCCTGACACCTCTGGAAATTTTAAAATTTGAGGTGCATATTACATAGAAGAAAGGGGTATTCTTTAACAAGAACCACACTATATTCTATTTATTATTTTTCAGCAACTCCTGAGCGATTGGATCATCAACATCCAAAATGACTACTCGTCTATTCTTTTTCCCCTCAGATTCTACAAACTTTCCGTTGGCATCTCTATCTTTTCCCCGTTCAAACGGGTCATTCTCATATCCCAGTCCCACAACTTTAATCTGAGATTCCGGCACTTTATAGATTTCTGTAAGAAGTTTCTTTACCGCTTCGGTTCTCCGTAGTGACAAATCCACACAGCTTTCCTGCGTTCCGTCTGTAGCTGTCGTTCCAGCGATCAGTATTGAATGATCCGGATTGGCAAGAATCGCCTCTGCCACTGGTTTCAGAACCTTTTTCGCTTTTTCTTCATCGATAAATTCTGCCTTATTGATTACAAACTGTACCTGTGTCTCATTGATTTCAAACGGCTTCTCAAATACAAGCGTATTCTGCTTCGGAGGTTCCGGCTCTGAAGATTTGATTGCCAGAGAATATTCAATTACCTGTTTTCCTTCAGAAGTTAACTGTACATAATACGTAGTCTCTGGTTGCAATTTATCTGTACTGAACGTACTGGGTTTTCCTGAAGAATATGCGGCTTCCCAATCACCAATAAAAGTGATTGGTTCTCCATATTCATCATATACGCATCCCTCTAGCCCCTCACTGTTCACTGTTTTATTGCTCAAAGTCAGGTAATAAGTAGTTCCCTGAACTTCTCCTGTTGTAAAAGAGAACCAGTCATACATACCAGGATTATGACTGCCTGATACTTTCGTTCCCATAGGGAGCATTGCAGCATTGTTCTGATTAGTTCCCGGCACCAGCACACCATTCTCTGCAAGTACCGGTCCTCTTGCCTCCGTAAAGTTCCCAGCCGTCTTATATGCCGTGCTTTCACTGCCCGGATCTTTTACAATAATGGAATAATCAATCGTCTGTTCGCCTTCTGCTGACAGACAGATATAATACGTTGTATTCGGTTTCAGGTTATTGCTGGTAAAGGTACTGGGTACTCCTCCCCATCCTGCCTCATCCCAATCACCAATAAAACTAAGCGTTTCTCCAAACTCGTCATATATTTTTCCCTCTAGCCATTCACTGCCTACAGTTTCATTTACCAGCGTAACCTTATAAGTAGCTCCTTCTTTCTCTCCTGTGGTAAATGCAAACCAACTGTAGCTTCCTGGGTGATACGTTCCGAATGCTTCCGTTCCCAGCGGTAAAAGGATGGCATTCTCCTGATTGGTTCCCGGCACCAGTTCTTTTCCCTGCTCTGCCTCTCTCTGACCAGACTCTTCTTCCGTAACCACTGAAACAGTTCCTGAACCGCTCATATTCTCTACCAGTAAGGTATAATCCAAAGTTTCTGCGCTTCTGGGATTCAGTCGGATATAATATGAAGTATTTTCCTCCAACTGCAAACCTGTCATGGAAGAACTTTGTCCATCTCCAGCCACATTCGTATATTTCAGTTCTGTATCTTCTCCATCAAACAAAGATGCCTGAAGCTCGCCACCATTTGAAGTTTGATTGGTAACGCTAATTTGATACGTTCCTCCGTTCTGTGTTGTCCACTTGTACCAGACTTCCTCTTCACTTTGAACAGTACCGGATTCTTCTGTTCCCTCCGAAATCACTGCTGCATTCTCTTTACTACTTCCCAACTCTATTTTTTCTGCCTTCTCTTCTTTCTTCTTACCACTATCCGATTTTTTCCCTGATGCTGAATCTGGCTCCTTTTCTAATGTCTCTAATCCTTCTTGGTCTGGCAGTTTTCCTGCATCCTTCCCACAAGCGGAACATGTCAGCACTGCGGTCAACCCCAAGACCAGCACCCATCTCGTTTTTCTCATTTAAATTCCTCCTAGTTTTATTCTCTTACCTTTAAAGTATCTTGTTTTATTTCTAATGTCAAGAAAGTATATCGAGTCCACTTAAATCTGAAATACTTTTCCACTCAATAACCGTAGAATCATTACAAAACGCCTCATAGTCTGCATCTCCAAGGCGATATTCTTTCTCTGTACCACCCTCAGTAAGTATCCCATTTTCCACACTAATCCGATAGATGGAAATGTCGCCTGTTCCCCGTGATATCGACTGCACACAGAATCCATATCCCTCCGGTGGCTGAATCGCATCAATAATCACCGTCACCTCTCCTGGAATCATCTTGAGACTACAGCCTTCTTCTTCCTGCTGACAACTATACACACGAATGTTATTACACAAAAAAGGTCCTCCGTTATTTCCTTCTCCTACAACCAGATCCTGCACGCCGTCACCATCCATATCACAAAGAAAATAGCTATATTCTCCTGTCAGCGTTCCGACCTCCGAGGTAAATTTATATCCTTCTTCTCCATTCTGAACGGACTGTAAAACTTTTGCATAAACATCGCGCATGGAAGATGTATTTCCTTCAGTCTTCTCCTGCATTTCTTTCTGTTCCCCTGCTATTTCTTCTTCAATCCTTACGATTCGGTATTTTCCATCTTCGCCAGGATGAAGCGTAGCTTTTTTATTTTTCTGATACTCCTCCCTCCTGTCAAAATTCTTGTAATAATAAGTATAAAAAATCCTTATTTCATTTTCCTCATACTCTGACGATGTAATCTGGACACTGGCAGTATACCCCATGGTAGACGGAATAAATACCACCTTGTCGCCCTGTACATAAGCCCCGTTTGGTGCTCCCTTTGTGTTTTCCTCGGACATCTGATATGTAGTAAATGATGAAAGCATCCGATTGACATCTTCCAGAGAATACATATATTCCCACTGGCTGTTCGTTCCATAATACTCTATCAATCCAGACTCATTACTTCCTCCCTCGCAGAGCAGATTGATAATTTGTACATATTCTTTTTCTGAAAATCCCTTTTCTGGAATTTCCTGAGGTCCATAAGCAAGAATATGTTCCATTTCTTCCCGTGTGACGCCATTTCCAATCAATGCCTGATACTCTTCTTCCGTCAACTCTCGAACTTCCGGCTCTGATTCAGGAGGTATTTCCTGCGAAATCTCTGGAATGCTCTCTTTGTCAGCTTCCGGATTGGCAGGAGTCTCTTCCATCACTTCTTCTATCCGCCCTGCCTCCTGTTCTGCCGCATTCTTCTCCTGATATGCATGGAATACTCCCACACAAATAGCTGCACACACAACCGTAAGAGAAACGGCAGTCACCGTAAACTTTCCTACCGCAGTATGAAGAAATGCTTTTTTTACTGTGCTTCCGGCTGCCTTATCTACCGTATCTGCAACTTTCCTTCCACCAACAGAATTTCCCTTTTGTCTCTGAGTCTTGGACTGAGAAAACAATTCAGAAAGCAATTTTGTCTCCAACTGTCCCTGTCCTAATTCCAGCAATCCTTCTGCTGCCAGATATTCTGCATCTGTACGAAGAAGATACAAAAGCAACGGCAATGGTGCCAGACCGTAGAGCTTGTATCCCTTCTTCTGCAACTCTTCCGCCCGCTTCTTAATATTCTTTCTTCCATAGTTCAATCGGGATTTTACCGTATTCTCTGAACAATTCAGAGCTATAGCAATCTCACGAATGGGAATCCCTTCAATCTCATACATCAAAATACAAACTCTCTGCTCTTCAGACAGTGCATCGATGATTTCATGCACAAGCTCCTGGGTTTCTCTTCTTGTATAGGACAATTCCGGCTGATAGTCTGGACTCTCGTCTTCCTGTTCGTATAAAAAAGAAACATCTTCTTCCTCCTCTGTTATCTCTGAAAACAAAAGGGGATCCTTTTTTTGCAACATATTCTTTGCTGTGTTTCCAACAATCTTACCAAGCCACCCTGCAAATGCTTCTGGCTGCTCTAGCGTGTCCAATCTTGAAAATGCTTTCATATATGCTTCCTGCAATACATCCTGTGCCGCATCTTCGTTCTTCATATATTGGAGGGCTAAATAGTATTTACTTTTATAAGTTGTTTCATATAAGAAACAATATCCTTCCTCTCTGCCTTGTTTCGCTAACGCAACAGCTTCACGATAATCCATGTTTTTCACCTCTTCCTTCTCCACCTTGCTTTTTTCTCACTGATTTATAAATTTCCATTTTTACTTTTTCATCCTCCTGATATGCTTTCATATCTTTACAAAATAATTGAATAAACCATTGAATTACATTTCCGTTCTTCATCTGTCTCATCTCTCTTATACTACTAAGACTGCTCCCATGTCAATATTTAGTACAAATTAAACTGAGATTTTTCCCGTCTTAACTTATGCTATTATTTCAAAATTTTCAACCCAGGCCGAGACAAGCATAAATAAGTGCATTCAGATCTAACACAGGTACCCATTCTCCATTTTCTTTTACAATATTGATTGCAAAATCCTTCACAATCCAACAGGAACTAGCCCCCGCCTCATAATAATCATCTGACGACTGTGTCAGCATTTCAGCAGCCAGCTGTGATTTATCTGAAACCAGGTCCCGGGCACCCTGCACCACAGTACCAATAAGCCCTTTGTCATACCTTGCTTTGAACAGTTCCACTGCCCGGGCTGCCACACGACCATTATCCAGATTCGCTATTCGCACATGTGCTTGATAATGACCGAACTCTACCCTTTCCACATCTATCACTTCATACTCCAGATGGCGTATCATGGCATGATAGATATCTAGCACATCTTCTCCACTCACAAACTGGAGAAAAAAATTGGATATTGTTTCATTTCCTACAATCTGAGGTACGACCTGTACTAAAATCTGCTCTGCCGTCTGAACATCCATGCCGTTTTGAACCTGTGCAAATTTCCCCTCTATTGTAGCTGTGATTGCCTTTTCCATCACCTTCTGATATCCAAAATACCCCACTACTAAACTGACACTCAACACAAGTGCTATCCAGAATCTTTTCTTTAAACTCGCCCGTGGTTTCCGGACTTTTTCCCTTCCAGACAGCTGTGGCTTTGCTTCCATCTGACCGTCATCCCGTTTTGAACTATCTGCTCCAAATTGTTGTCCGCAGTAAGGACAAAATTCTGCCTCAACTTTTATTTCTTTTCCGCAATTTCCACAAAACATATATCTATTCCTCCTGTACGTTCTTTTTTCTCTTGCTGACCTCATGTAGACCCTTGGTAATAAGCGTTAACAAAACAATCCAAATGACAACTATACAAAAAATAAATTTGCAATAACGCATCCGAATATTCTGCTCGAATAAAGGTGAATCCCAAAAAGCATGAAGTACAATGGGTACCCAGACAATCTTTAAAAATGTCGACTTTGCCAAAGTCTCCCAGCCAAATTCTGCTCCTTTCATTGCAAGAATGATTGCGAACCCTTCCACTGCAGCCCAAGCAATATGACCTCCCGGAGAGAGAAAACCACGCAATTTTACAATATCAAGCATCTTTATATAGAAAAAATCTAACAGATAATTCAAATCTCCTGTTGTTTGAAGTGCATTCAACACACCCTCGTTAATCCCAAAATACAATGCATATCCCACTGACTCAAAAACTGCAAAACCTGCACCTACCGCTCCACCATACAAGATTCCATTGAGCAAATACAATTTTCCTTTATGTTTACTGATAAAATACGCACAAATCCCTATCTTACCGATTTCCTCCACAATTCCAACTACAACCGCTCCTGATATATTAGAAATATCTGAATTTGGTGCAATTCCGAAAAGCATTAGCGTAAAAAACAAAGACGCAACCCCTCCTACAAAAAACACTTTAAACGTCTTAATCATACTAACATTTCTTGGTACGTTCGTCTCAAAGAAAAACACTAGAATTGTTATGGGTGCAATCAAGGTTCCAATGTACGGTATATTCATAAGTGCATAGGGATTCCCCATATTCTTCCACATCAGTGTAAGGGCAAAGTAAACTATCATCAGTAAAACAAACACCCTGCTATATAACCATGGTTTTGGCCATTCGGTTAAAATCTCTGATTCCGCAGGCGTGGTTTTGCTTGTCCCACAAATAAACAATTCTTCGGCCTCTTCCGCCGTATGATGTTTCAGCACTCCCGAAACCATATCCCTCAGATGAAGATCCAGTTTCCCTTCCCAGCCTACAAACTCATTCAGTTTAGAAGTAACTCCTCTGCTTCTTCGATTTTGCTCACCTCCGGTTTGCCAGCTCCTGTTATCCCCGGCAAAGCTCAGCCGTTCCCCACACTTGTGACAAAATTTTTGAGAGTCATCTGTAATTTCTGTTCCACATTTTTGACAAAACATCTTTTATCCTCCTCTTGTAATTTTATTCATTTTCGCACCCATTCACAATCTGTTTAGCAACTATCTTCTTGGGTTCTATAACTTAGACAACTCTCGTTCTAAAAAAGTTTTATTTTTTCAAAAATTTTTTTTAATTTTTTTGTCCAAAATATATAACATATTCATCTTTTCAATCACAAAAAATTTGACGGTCACACAGTCCAATACTGTATGACCGCCATCTCATGTTTTAAGGTTTACAATTTCCACAAGCCGTATAACCGTTATCCAAAAGTGCCTGCTTATCCCCTTTATAATATTCTTTATTATCCTCATCCATAGTTTTCACAGAAGCACATTCTGGCAAATGAATTTTCTTTGTATGTGCATTTAACACATAATCGCAGTCCTCTGGCCCTGCATTTTCCATGCTTCCGGCTGCTTCCTCCTGCTGGGAGCCATTGCCTCTGGTTCCCGGTGTATAATCATTACACGGCTGCTGGGCAAAGGTAATGTCTGTTCCATTGCTGCTTATGTCTATGGTTCCTTGTTTGTCTGTACGGAACAATGGAATCTGTTCTTTCTCTAAAAGCTCCACCGTATCCTGTCTTGGATGCCCATAACGGTTATCTGCTCCGCAGCTTATGACCGCATAGTCCGGATTTACTGCATGAAGGAAATCATCGCTCACATGGGAACCGTGATGATTCATCAGCATTATATCCGCCTGGATATCAATTCCAGCATTTAAAATTTCCTTCTCGCTTTCCAGTCCAATATCCCCTCCAATGAAAAATTCATTCTCTCCATTCTTTAAAACAATTCCTACCGAATCCTGATTTTCATCTTCATGTCCATAGACGGTAGGCGAAATAATCCGAAACGTTGCTGTTCCAAAAGTAAATTCGTCTCCTACCTTTGGATGAATGGCCTGATACTGTTTCTCTTTCACCACCTCTGCATAGGACTGATAAATGGAGGAATCTGTCTCATAATCTGGTGTAATCAACTGTTTCACCGGAAATTTATGCAATGCACCGATGGCTCCTGCCAGGTGATCCTCATCAAAATGGGAAATCAGCAAATAATCTAGTTCTTTGACTCCCTGCTTTTCCAGATAGCTTACTACAAAGGAAGATGCCTTTCTGGCACCCCCATCTATGAGCATATAACGCCCCTGGGATTCCGCCAGCACCGCATTTCCCTGTCCCACATCCAGATAATGTAGATTCAAGCTTCCCAAAGCCTGCTCCTGAGGCGACGCTTCATTCAATTGCTGTTCCTGCCCAGATGCTTGAGCCGTAACACCGTTCATATCCTTCGGATTGCATCCTGCCAGGCACAGCAGCAATACCAGGAAGCCTGCTGCCAGGCTCATTCTGTATCTCTTATTTCCTTGAAATCTTTGTCTCATGGTCTTCCCCTTTGTTGTCTTTTATTGCATCTGATTCCAGATTTCCACGTCTTTATTCACTACATATCCACTGCCGCCTCTGCCTTTGACATCTTCCACCATATTCAGCATAAGCACCGTATCCTTGTCAGATACACCGGTATTATACACTGCAAACCATCCCAGTTCTGTTCCGTTTTCATCCTCCTGGCTGGCTTTAATCTCTGCTGTTCCGGTCTTTCCAGCCAGAGTTGCCCCTGTTACCTTAGAAGCTGCATATCCGGTTCCGTTTGGATTGCTTACTACTTCTTTTAAGTCCTCGTAGATTGTTTTCGCTGCTTCCGGTGTAAAGACGCCTTCTGCCCAGTAAGATGCGGCTTTTCCTTCTTCGTACTCCAGATAAGGGGCAATCATATTCCCTTCATTAAAGAATGCTGAATACATACACGCCAGATGCAAAGGGTTTACCAAAATCTGTCCCTGTCCGTATCCGCTGTCAGCCAGCTGAATGTCGGATTCTATGGTTTCTGAATTGGAATATTGGGAAGAAGTCATCCCAATATCAAAAGGAATATCCTGCCCAAAACCAAGCTTATCCAGTTGCTTTGCAAGGCTGTCTGCACCTATCTTCAACGCTGTTTTTGCAAAGTAAATATTATCGGAATAAATCAGTGCATTTTTTAACACTGCCTGATCATAGGTATGGAGGGTGGTCACTTTATAATTTCCCCAGCTCTCATCCTTCTGCCAGGAAAGTCCGCTGGCTCCAAAATCTTCGTCTTCTGTCATGGCTCCTGTCGTCAGTCCAATAGCCCCGATAATGGGTTTAAAGGAAGAACCCGGAGCCCAGGTTTCTCGCACACGGTTGTACATAGGCTTGTTCTCATCATTGTTCAGCACATCCCAGGTTTCCTGAGACATCCCCACAATAAAATCCATGGCATTATAAGACGGTGTAGATACCAGTGCAAGCACTTCCCCGGAAGTAGGGTTCATCACCACAGAACAGCTTTTATCCTCCTGGTATGCCTCATATAGCTTCTGCTGCCAGCGAATGTCAATGGTCAGTTTAATATCTTCTCCGTCTTCTGCCGGTTTTACAGCAAGTGCCTGTTTTTCTTCTCCCTGCTGGTCTACAATGGCAATGCGGTAACCTCTCTTCTCTCTTAAACGCTCTTCATAGAGCTTCTCAAGACCGCTTTTTCCAATAATGCTCTGCTCATTATATCCCTGGCCTTTCCGCTCTTCCAGTTCCTCTGCCTGAATCTGCTGCACATAGCCCAGCAAGTGTGACGTACACTCCCCATAAGGGTAAACCCTGCTGTCTGCTTTTGAAATTAAAACTCCCGCATGCTCCAAAAGTTTATCCTGAATACTTCCTCCCGGCATGCTTCCGTCTTTGGCTTTATAGGGCTGGTCTAACTGCTCCTGTGTCATATTTTTCAGCGGGACAAAACTGTCATCCTGAACCCAGGAATCATCCAGTTTGGCCTGAATAGAATCTTCTGTTGTTCCCAAAATTTCTGCCAACGCCTTGATATCTTCTTCTGCCTGAATATTCATTTTTCCCGGAACAAGTCCCACCGATTCAACCGTTCCTTTTCCCGCCAAAAGTACATCATTCCTATCATAAATACTGCCCCTCTCGGCTTCCACAGAAGATACACGCACCTTATCTTCACTTCCCAGTTCAGGGAAAATCACAGAATCCTTCCATACCAGATGCCATTTTCCCTCTTCTTTTTCAAAGAACGTATCTGTATCATATGTAATCTCCCCTGCAAGGGTATTCATACTCACCCGGTAGGACAATGGCTGGTCTTTGTCCTGTTCTTCTGGTATATCCAACTGAATGTCTGAGGCTTCGATACCTTCATATATATTTTTATTTCTGGTAACAAAATCTTCCTCGCTGATTGTTTCTTTTGAACCTTCATCCAGAAGTTCATACATTTTCTCATATTCATTTTTCTCAATATAGCCCATATATTCTTGTATTGCCTGCTCTCTGGTCTGAGCAGTTAATTTTTTATACAGAAATACACCGCCTACTCCTACCATGACTACAAGAACAATGCTTGTGATACAGATAATTCTCTTTTTCTGTTGTTTTCTTTTGTTTTTTCCTTTCTTTTTTGCCATAGCTTTCCCTCCTATCTCAGGTGCCCTTTGCTTCCTTTTCTAAAAAATCCCCTGAAAGATAGCCGTTTTCTATCCAATCCAGGGGTTTTCTTTTGTCATGTCTGCTATTCTTCTGTACTTGTTTCTTCTGTAATAGTGGCTGTAGACTGGATAATCTCGCAGGCTGCTTCCCAAAGCACATTTTCTTTAATGGTTTTGGCATCTGCATAACTTTCCATAGTTGCTACATCTGGAAAACCAGCAGAAATTGCATATTCTTCTTTTTCCTTCGTATATTCTTCTTCTGTAAACTCCACACCTTCTTTTTCCAGAATTGCCTGTACAATCAAATTCTGTGTTAAATATTGCTGTGCGGACTCTTCTAATGCCTTTTCTGTCTCCTCCTCTGTAATTCCCTGTTGTTTAATATAATCATCCAATGTGATTCCCGCCTGGGATTGATACATCATATCCAACTGCTCTCTTACTTTAACCTTTGCTTTCTTCATTAAATCTTCTGGATATTTTATAATTTCTGAATTCTTTACTACCAGTGCGAATAAATCCGATTTGACCTTTGTGTCATAATCACTGTCTAAAGAAGTCTGTATTGCTTCCTTTTGTGCATTTCGAAACTCTTCTACAGTCTTAAAGTCTGTATTAGCAGCTACCCACTCATCGCTTAATGTAGGAGGTGCGGAAATCTTGTTAATTTTCACCTTGAACTGTACTGCTTTTCCACTGAAGTCCGGATTCATTTTGTACGGATCTGGGAAAGTCAAATCCAGGGTAACCTCCTCTCCTTTTTTGTGTCCAACCAGTCCGTCTTCAAAACCATCAATAAAACCGCCGGAACCAATTCGCAAATCTGCGCCTGTATCAGCGCCTCCCTCAAATTCTTTTCCATCCATATAACCAGTATAATCAATATTTACTGTATCGTCCTGCTGAACAGCCCGATCCTCTGTGACCTCTACAGGTTTATAATTATTCACCAGTAAATAGTGAATATTATTTTCAAGAACCTCCTCTGTAACCTCCGGCTTTGGCTGCTCACTTACCTCCAAGTTCTTATATTCACCCAGTTTTACATAATCTTCAATATTCTCCACATCCACAGCAACCACGTGCCCCTCCTCATTGGTCAGGGACTCCTCGGCCTGCTTGCTGTCCTCTGTTTTCTTACTCTCCTCTTTATCCTTACCACATCCTGCAGCCATGCCCAGAATGCCAATTGCCAAAAGCAAAATTGCTAATTTTTTCTTCATGGTTTTATATCCTTTCTTAATTATCAAAAACAAACCTAGCTGCAATCATTATACTCCGCGCACAGAAAAGGAAGCGCCTTACTAAAGGCATTTCCTTTTCAAGCCGGAGGTTGCCGGTATAATCTGCTACGACAGTAGCAGCAAGCCAATGTTCCATTGGCTTGGATTGCACGTAGTGCAATCATTATACCATACCCCACCGAAAAAGAAACTGTTTTTCTTGCCTTTTCCTAGAAACAATGCTAAAATTGTAGAAGTATGAATTTATCGAATTTTAGGAGGGTCAACACAAATGGCTGGAAAAATCTTTCTAATCGTTTTAATCGTCTTGCTCATTGTGCTTGTTGTTCTGTATTTCCTTGGCAAAAAAGCACAGAAAAAGCAGGAAGCACAGCAGGAACAAATGGAGGCTGCAAAGCAAACCATTACCATGCTGATTATAGACAAAAAACGTATGCCAATTAAAGAATCAGGACTTCCACAGATGGTAATTGACCAGACGCCAAAACTTATGAGACGTTCTAAACTTCCCATTGTAAAAGCAAAAATTGGTCCAAAGATTATGTCTTTAGTAGCAGATGAATCTATTTATGATTTAATTCCTGTGAAAAAAGAAGTAAAAGCAGAGGTAAGTGGTATTTATATCCTGAACGTAAGAGGACTTAGAGGTGCTCTTACTCCACCACCTAAGAAAAAAGGCTGGTTCAAACGTATGAAAGAAAAAGCTCTGAAATGATTTTCAGAGCTTTTTCTTTTATTCACTTTTCCCTATCTTTTCATACACATTCACAGCATCTGTCACATGAAATCCTTCTGTAAACAAATTTCCGATGCCAGCAATATGGTTTCATCCTCCACCAGCACTGTTTAATAACTCTTTAATTCTCCTTCTTCTCCTGGCTCATAAATAAGTTCACTGATATCTTCAGATAAAAACAAATCCAGATTTCTCATAAAATCACTGGCTAATTTATATTCTGAAATACGTTCTATTGGCACCCAGAAAACTTCTCCCTCTTCTGAAGATTGAAGATTTCCTGAAAAACAGTTCGTTTTATAAAAAAACACCATAGAGCGCACACCATCCTCAAACCACTCTTTTACACCGCATAATTTTACATTCTCAATATCAAGCCCTGTTTCTTCTTTAATTTCCCGTATTACAGACGGAACCAGAGCCTCCCCTGGCTCCACGTGTCCACCAGGAAAGGTCACTCCAGGCCAGCTTTTCTTACGCCGGTTCTGCATAAGGACATTTCCATTATCGTCATAAATCATACAAATATTCATTAATTCCATAGTTTCATATTCATACATGCCCATCCCTCTTCTCTTACTTTCTAATCTTAGCATTTGGGTAAATATGATCCATTCTAGTATCATCAAAATGGGTATCTAAAAACTCTTCCAGTACATTTTCTGCCTTTGGATTTACCTGTCGGTCACTGTAGCGGTACAAAGCCAGGGCAGAAATGCCAATATTTACAGTCATCAGTACCACAGCAATCCAAATCATAGGTTTTCCAACCTTCTTGGGCAATTTTTCAATCCATTTTGAAAAAAACGGATACAGAACCTTCAACCACACCACAGCCGCAATGCCCCAGAAAAAGCAGAACAACAGATTAATCCTACCTCCCAGGTTAAAAGGAATCTTACTGTAATCCCAAAATACGGTACCAAATACCAATTCAGTAAAAACACTGCAAATATATTCATAAGCACCGCCTAATACAGTTCCTGCCAAAAAAATGGTACTATCTCGTTTATCCTTATATTTATACAGAAATGCTGTTAAAAAAGCACATCCAAGTCCCCAGACAATACTAAAGGGTCCATAAACCACACTACTTCTGCTCATCCATACACCAGCAGTAATCCTACAGAAAATGGTTTCCGTAATATCACCTAAAAATGCACCTAAAAAGAATAAGGCAGCTAATTTATAGAAACAGCAGCCGCTGGCAAACACATTTGGATCTCTTTCTTCCTGCTTTTCCTCTCCTTTCTGCTGTTCCACAATGTTCGGGAAAGCATTGACCATACGTCTCTGAATTCTTCTAGTCAAGGCATTTCCAAATTCGTCTGTAACATCCTGTACATAATCCATAAATCTTCGCATTTCTATGGAATGGTGAATCTGAAGTACGGTAAGAACGCAACATAAACTATCAATTGCCAAAAGAACAGTAAGGACAATAAGTACAATCTCCTCCACTTGATTGGGAATCATATTTGCCAGATTGGCAATCAGGGGATTAAAAAACCAGATACAAAGAGCTCCAGCAATCCCAAAAAACACCATATAAAGTAGATTCAAATATCCCTGAAATTGAAATCTGGATTTACTATAATCCCACCACTTCCGATTAAAAACATGTTCTAAAATAATACTGGTAGTCAGGATAAGTACAAAAGCAATAACACTGCCCCCCAGAATCAAAAAGAAAATATGGTGCTTTAATTCTGGAAGAAAAATACTGTACGCCATCCCAATCACACCATATATGGGACATAACGGAAGATTCAAAAAACCGGTATTTACAAATCTTTTTCTTCTAAGGGCATTCGCCGCTACCCCTGCACACCATCCCACAAAGGAATAAATATAAAAAATCCAAAAAAGCTCTCTCCAGGTATAAACCATACGTTCCTCCTACTCTTTACTATTTCTAAATAAAAACTCGAATTGTGTCAAGTATTGTAGTACAAGAACCAGAGAGTGTCAACCAAAGAATTTCTAAAGAAAAAGCAGAACGGAGTAGTGCTCATCTACTATACCGTTCTGCCAAATATTTAAATATAATTCTCTTTTGTTGCCTATGCTCCTACTTTTCCAAGCCCCATTTCCTGTCCAATATTCAGGATATGGTCACCGATTCGTTCAAAGTCTGTAAGCATTTCTGAGTAAATGATACATCCTTCCTCAGAACAGGTTCCTTTCTGCATACGAATCAGCTGCTTCTGTCGGTAATCATCTGTCATATCATCAATCTGCTGCTCAATTTTCTCAATAGCCTTTACATCCTGATTATTATCTTCCTGATTATGGTGTATTTCATTCAAGAAATCTAAAGCCTTTATACATACTTTCTGCATTTCATCAATTTCCACACGAACCTCCTGTGAAAAAACAATTCCCTGTTTCTCAATGAGCTTTGTATATCCACAAATATTCATAGCATGATCGCCAATACGTTCTACGTTTCCGCATACTTTAAACAAAGCACTAATATACTGGGAATCTCTAGGATTACTCTCATTTACCAGAACTTTAGAAATATACTTGGAAATTTCCTTATTCAGAAAATCAATGTACTCTTCTCTTTCCTTCACAGTCTCAAGATTTTCTGTAGTTCCTGCTTTTACACCCTGAAAGCTGGCCTCCACATTTTCTTTTGCCATATCAATCATACGGTGAATTTCTCTTTTAATACTTGTTACTGCAATGGCAGAAAGACCAATTTGGGTATCTCTTTTGGTTTCCATAGGATGGATAAATTCCATGTGCATAACATCTGCCTGTTCGTCCTGTTTTTCTGGAAGAATCCGTACAGCTGCTTTTGCCAGATAATTTCCAAAAGGAAGCAGAAGCAAGGTTGTCACTATATTAAATAAAGTATGCATATTTGCAATCTGAGATGCAACACTATCCGGTGTAATGCTCTCTACCAGTGCAGTGAGTGGTGTCGCAATACATACCACTGTAAAGAGTACCGTACCGATTAAGTTAAACATCAGATGAATCACAGTAGTACGTTTTGCATTTCTGCTTGTTCCAATCGCTGCCAGAATCGCTGTGATACAGGTACCGATATTCTGTCCAAACAGCACATATA
>CAJKMA010000042.1 GCA_905200905.1 uncultured Bacillota bacterium | reverse complement strand
AAAAGAATAAGTCTGTAAGCGTTTTTCTTGCTTACAAACTTATTATACGAGGAGGAATGTCCTATGGAAAAACGAAAAATATTAGTAGTGGATGACGAGAGCAGGATGCGAAAGTTAGTGCGGGATTTCCTTACAAAACAGGGATTTGAAGTTTTGGAAGCAGGAGATGGAGAAGCTGCTCTTGATATTTTTTATGAGGATAAAGATATTGCACTGCTTATTTTGGATGTGATGATGCCCAAAATGGATGGATGGCAGGTATGCAGGGAGATTCGTAGCCATTCTAAAGTTCCAATTATTATGCTGACTGCCAGAGGTGATGAACGAGATGAGCTTCTTGGATTTGAACTAGGGGTGGATGAATATATTTCCAAGCCTTTCAGTCCCAAGATTTTGGTAGCCAGAGTAGAAGCCATTTTGCGCAGAACCAGTCAGATGGATGTAGATGGTGTGCTAAGAGCAGGCGGTGTGGAGATTAATAAAGTTTCCCATATTGCATCCATTGATGGAAATCCCATGGAGCTAAGTTATAAGGAATTTGAATTACTGGCATATTTTATGGAAAATCAAGGGATTGCATTGTCCAGAGAAAAGATTTTAAATTCGGTTTGGAATTATGATTATTTCGGAGACGCAAGAACCATTGATACCCATGTAAAAAAACTAAGGAGTAAAATGGGAGAAAAAGGGGAGTATATTAAGACAATCTGGGGAATGGGATATAAGTTTGAGGTGGAAGGATGAAGAAATCCATAAAAATAAGACTGGCAGTTACCTATATTGGAATTATGTGTCTGTCATTGGCAGTGATGTTGTTGGTGAATTCCTTTTTTTTGGAAAAGTTTTATTTGCAAAAGAAGACGGAAGCACTGAAAAAGGTTTATGACACTATGAATGACACCGCTGATACTATGAATTACAGTTCTCTGGCAGAAGATGAGAAATTTAAACAATATTGTGATGAAAAGAATCTTTCCATGATTGTGGTGGAAAGAGTAACTTCCAGGATTGTGTTTGCTTATGCAAAAAATTCAGAACGACTTTATTCAGAGATTCAGTTTGGGGTTTTGGATGATTTTGTAAGAGGGAAACGGGAGATTCTAAAAGCCACAGATACTTATATTGTGGAGAAGAAAACAGATGATGTGAAAGCTATGGATTCTGTGAATATGGTAGGGGTACTGGAAAATGGCAATGGATTTCTCATTACGACTCCGGCGCAGAGTCTGAAGGACAGTGCTTTGATTTCTAATGTTTTTTATTTGTATATTGGACTCGTTACGATTTTGGTGAGTTCTGTGGTTATCTGGTTTATTTCCAGACACATTACCAGACCTTTGCAGGAGCTTTCTGATTTGTCTAAAGAAATGGCAAATCTGAATTTTAATGCCAAATACACCAGTACTAGTGAGGATGAAATTGGTGTTTTGGGAAACAATTTAAACAGGATGTCCAAGGAGCTGGAAAAGACCATTTCAGAACTAAGGACTGCCAATAATGAATTGCAGAAAGACATTGAGAAAAAAGAACAGATTGACGAAATGAGGAAGGAATTTCTGTCTAATGTATCTCATGAACTGAAAACACCCATTGCCTTGATTCAGGGGTATGCAGAGGGACTTCAGGAGTGTATTAATGATGACCAGGAGAGCAGGGAATTTTACTGCGATGTAATTATAGACGAGGCAGCTAAGATGAACAACATGGTAAAAAAATTGCTGAGTCTTAACCAACTGGAGTTTGGGAATGATACGGTGAATATGGAACGCTTTAATCTTACGGAATTAGTAAAGGGCGTGGTACAGTCTGCACAGCTTCTGGCATCCCAAAAAGAGGCGGAAATTCGATTTTTACAAACCTCTCCTCTTTATGTATGGGGCGATGAATTTAAAATAGAAGAGGTTGTGACAAACTATGTGTCCAATGCTCTGAATCATGTGGATTTTGAGAAAAAAATTGAAATTAAGGCAGCAAGGCGGGGAGAGGTAATCAGGCTTTCTGTATTTAATACAGGCGCCGTAATTCCAGAGGAGGATTTAGAGAAAATCTGGATTAAATTTTATAAAGTGGATAAAGCCAGAACTAGGGAATATGGAGGAAGCGGCATTGGCTTGTCTATTGTAAAAGCCATTATGGAAAGTATGAATCAAAAATGCGGTGTGATTAACTATGAAAATGGCGTGGAATTTTGGTTTGAACTTGCTTGTGCGGACACATTCTGTTAAACTAAAAAGATGGAATAAATTGATAAAACACAAGGGAGGAAAGAAAATGCCGCCTTTACAGGGACAATGGCTGGAAGCCTTAAAGCCGGAATTTAAGAAACCATATTATAAAGAATTGTTTGAAAAAGTAGGGCAGGAATATCAGCAGAGAAAAATTTTTCCTGCTCCGGATGATATTTTTAATGCTTTTCATTTTACCCCGCTGGATGAGGTGAAAGTGGTGATTTTAGGGCAGGACCCTTATCATAATGATGGTCAGGCACATGGATTGTGTTTTTCTGTGAAACCTCAGGTAGAAATACCGCCGTCTTTAGTGAATATCTATCAGGAACTACATGAGGACTGTGGGTGTGATATTCCAGACAATGGATATCTGGAAAAGTGGGCAAAACAAGGAGTCCTGATGCTGAATACGGTGCTTACTGTCCGGGCACATCAGGCGAATTCACATAGGGGAATCGGCTGGGAAGAATTTACAGATGCTGCTATCAGGGTTCTGAATGAACAAGACAGGCCTATGGTGTTTTTGCTTTGGGGAAGACCGGCTCAGATGAAGAAAAGTATGTTGAATAATCCCAGACATCTTATTTTGGAAGCGCCTCATCCAAGTCCCTTATCTGCCTATCGGGGATTTTTTGGATGCAGACATTTTAGTAAGACCAATGAATTTCTGACAAGTCAGGGATTGGAGCCCATTGACTGGCAAATTGAAAATAGACAGAGGGATTAATATAGATGGGAAAGAAAAGTGATAATACATTAGTAAAAAATGCTTCTTTCCTCATGATTGCTGCATTGATTTCTAAAATTATTGGACTGATTTATAAAAGTCCTCTTTCCAGCACCATGGGAAAAGAGAGCTTTGGATGCTTTCAGTTTGCGCAAAATGTATATTTTATCCTGCTTATGATTGCATCTTTTAGCATTCCACAGGCGGTATCTAAGATTATGGCAGAACGTCTTGCCTTTCATAGATACCGAGATGCCCAGAAGATTTTTAAAGGAGCGTTACTTTATGCGGTAGTGATGGGTGGTGTTGTGTCCATTCTCTGCGTAGTAGGAGCGCCTATTCTAGTGCCGGATAAAATGGCAAATGCACGTTTGGCGTTGCAGTTTTTAGCGCCGACCATTTTTATTTCCGGTATTCTGGGAGTTTTTCGCGGGTATTTTCAGGCATACCGCAATATGTTGCCTACGTCTGTTTCACAGATAGTAGAACAAATTGCAGTGGCAGTGGTAGCGCTTATCATGGCTAATGTTATGGTAAGACGATTTGCAGGTGCAGAGCCGGATGTGCTGAGAAGTTGGAGCGCAGCAGGAGCAACCATGGGAACTGGAGCCGGTGTAACAGCGGCATTGCTGTTTATGCTGTTTGTTTATCAGGTGAATCGTAGCACCATTCAGAGGAAAATTGCCAGAGACCAAGTTTCCGTAGGAGAGAGCTATCAGGATGTCATGAAGACCATTGTGCTTATTGTGGCGCCGATTATTCTTAGCGCCTTTTTATATAATGTGAATGGTTATATTAATAGCATGATTTATACAGGCGTGTCAGGAGTCAAAGGTTTAAAAAGCGGCGTAGTGGAAGGGCTTTATGCGGAGTGTGGATATTTTCTTACCATTATCAATATTCCACTGACTCTTTCCAGTACAGCGCCTACATCCATGATGCCGGAAGTGTCTGGATATTACGCAAAAGGAGATAAAAAGACAGCTAAGAAAAAAATCGATAAGGCTACCTGGCTGAGTATGTTTATTTCCATTCCCTGCAGCGTAGGATTGTTTGTTTTGGCTGGTCCCATTACAAAACTGTTGTTTTCTACCACAGACGGAACCGCGGGACGTTTGATGATGCTGGGTGTCATTACAGTTATTATGAATGGAATGTCTAATATTTCCAATGGTGTGCTTCAAGGAATTGGAAAAGCCAATATTCCTATGATTCATGCAGCCATTGCTTTGGTTTGTGATGTGATAGTTGTAGTGGTTCTTATGTTTGTTACCAATTGGGGAATTTACAATGTAGTCATTGCCATGATTGTCTATGCATTGATTATGTGTGTATTAAACCATAGAGCTATGTGGCGAGAATTGAAATATCACAATCCATGGAAAGAAGCTTACCTGCCACCTTTGGCAGCTTCCATTCCTATGGGAATTGTGGCTTTTGCAGCTTATCACGGCATCTATGCAGCAGTAAAATCTAATTTTATTGCGCTGATTCCAGCCATTGCTTTTGGTGGATGCGTGTACTTTTTAGCATATATTATCATTGCGAAACCAAAGGATGAAGATATGGCAGGAATTCCAGGTGGAAGAATCCTGGTGAAGATAGCAGGAAAATTGAATTTTGGAAGATAAAAAATAAAAGTCTCCCACAGAACTTAGCTTTTGATAGTGACTGTTCTGTAGGAGATTCTTATATATTACTGAAGTTTTTTAAATGCAGTAGAAAGCATTAATTTAATACGGTTTAGCTGATTGACTTCGCTGGCTCCGGGGTCATAGTCCACAGCCACAATATTTGCCTGGGGGTAATCTTTGCGGATCGCTTTGATGACACCTTTTCCCACAATATGGTTTGGCAGACAGCCAAAGGGCTGGATGCAGACAATATTAGGTGCTCCTGAGTGGAGCAATTCCATCATTTCTCCTGTAAGGAACCAACCCTCGCCAGTCTGATTTCCCATGGAAACAATAGGTTCTGCCATTTTTGCCAAATCTTCAATTTTAGCAGAGGGAGTAAAGTGCTTGCTTTTTTCATATTCCTTGTTTGCTGCTCTTCGGATAAATTCAATAGCAGCAATTCCCAAATTTCCTTTTTTTGCTAGAGATTTTTTGAATCCCAGGTAATTGGATTTAAAGTTTTGATTATAGAAACAATAGCACATAAAGTCAATTAAGTCAGGGCAAACAGCCTCAGCCCCTTCTTTTTCCAAGAGCTCCGCCAAGTGATTGTTGGCAGCAGGAAGGAATTTTACCAGAATTTCTCCCACAATTCCTACCCGTGGTTTCTTTTCATCAGTAATGGGAAGGGTGTCAAATTCCCGAATCATCTGACGGCAAATGTGGTTAAATTGGTTAAAGCCAGTGTGTTTGCCGCTTAAAAAAGAGATACAGCGTTTTTCCCATTTTCGATGTAGAGCATTGGCAGAGCCTTTGACTGCTTCATAAGGACGCATCCGATATAGACACTTCATTAAAATATCTCCGAACACAGCTCCATAGGCAATCCGTGTAGCCAGCTTTGCTGTGATTTTAAAGCCAGGATTTTCTTCCAGTCCACTTAAATTTAGAGAAATAACAGGAATATGAGTTAAGCCGGCTTTTGTCAAAGCTCTGCGGATGAATCCAATATAGTTGGAAGCACGGCAGCCCCCTCCTGTCTGGGTCATAATAATAGCAGTTTTACTTAAATCATATTTACCGGAAAGCAGCGCCTGCATAATTTGCCCTACAACCATAAGAGAAGGATAGCAGGCATCGTTGTTCACATATTTTAATCCTACATCTACAGCCTCTTTGTTGTCATTTGGCAATATCTCCAAATGGTAGCCACTGGCATTAAAAGCAGCCTGAAGAATGGAAAAATGAATAGGTGACATTTGAGGACACAAAATAGTATATTCCTTGCGCATTTCTTCTGTAAATACAACTTTGTGAATAGAAGAAGGCTGTATTTTTCTTGTTTTTTGTTGCTGTTCTTTTACACGAATAGCTGCCAGGAGAGAGCGAATACGGATTCTGGCAGCACCCAGGTTATGAACCTCATCAATTTTCAGACAGGTGTAAATTTTTCCGCTGTTGGAAAGAATTTCATTTACCTGATCGGTAGTAACCGCATCCAGACCACAGCCAAAGGAGTTCAACTGAATCAAATCCAGATTTTCCTTTTCTTTGACAAAATTAGCTGCAGCATAAAGTCTGGTATGGTACATCCACTGGTCATTCACACGAAGAGGTCGTTCAACGGGGGCCAGATGTGACACGGAATCTTCAGTAAGTACGGCAATTCCATAAGAATTAATCAAATCTGGAATACCATGATGGATTTCTGGGTCAATGTGGTAGGGGCGTCCTGCAAGGACAATACCTCTGCGTCCGGTTTTTTCCAGATATTCCAGAGTTTCTTCACCTTTTCGCATAATATCCTTGCGACAGCGATCCAGTTCCAGCCACGCTTCATGGGCGGCAGCCTGGACTTCCTGAGAGGGAATACCAGGAAATTCTTCCATTAATCTGGAAGTGACAGTTTCCTCGTTGGTCAGAGACAAAAATGGATTATGGAAGCGGATGGAAGCATCTTGAAGTTCATCCACATTGTTTTTGATATTCTCTGCATAAGAGGTTACAATCGGACAATTGTAGTGGTTTACAGAGTCAGAAAACTCGGTTCTCTCATATGGGATGCAGGGATAAAAAATATAGTGAACTCCCTGTTTAATCAGCCAGGATACATGTCCATGAGCCAGTTTTGCAGGATAACATTCTGATTCACTGGGAATAGATTCGATTCCTAATTCGTAAATTTTTCTGGTTGAGGTAGGAGAGAGTACCACCTGATATCCTAACTGAGTGAAAAAAGTATACCAGAAAGGATAGTTTTCATACATGTTTAACACTCTGGGAATACCTACTTTACCTCTAAAAGCCTTATCTTTGGTTAGAGGAACATAAGAGAACAATTTTTTGTATTTATAATCATAAAGGTTTGGGATATGCTCCTTGTTCTTTTCTTTTCCAATTCCTCGTTCACAGCGGTTGCCGGAAATAAACTGGCGTCCTCCTGAGAATTTATTAATGGTAAGGCGGCAGTTATTGGTACATCCTTTGCAATTTGCCATAGTAGTTCTGTATTCCAGTGTATTGATTTTCTCAATGGGAAGCATGGAAGAGACTTTGCTCTTATCATAGCGTTCTCTGGCAATGAGAGCAGCGCCAAAAGCGCCCATAATACCTGCAATATCAGGACGGATAGCTTCACATTCTGCAATTTTTTCAAAAGCCCTTAAAACAGCATCATTGTAGAAGGTTCCTCCCTGAACAACAATATGCTGTCCAAGCTCAGAGGCATCGGAAACTTTAATAACTTTGTAAAGAGCATTTTTAATAACAGAATAAGCTAGTCCGGCAGAAATATCAGCTACGGAAGCACCTTCTTTTTGTGCTTGCTTTACTTTTGAATTCATGAAAACCGTACAACGGGTTCCAAGGTCAATGGGGTTTTGGGCAAATAAAGCAGCCTTGGCGAAATCTTGTACACTATAATTTAAGGATTTTGCAAAGGTTTCAATAAAAGAGCCACAGCCTGATGAGCAGGCTTCGTTTAATTGCACACTGTCAACAGCTTGGTCTTTGATTTTAATACATTTCATATCCTGCCCACCAATATCCAGAATACAGTCTACTTCTGGATCAAAAAAAGCGGCAGCGTAGTAATGAGAAACAGTTTCTACTTCTCCCTCGTCTAACATGAGTGCAGCCTTAATCAGAGCCTCTCCGTAGCCAGTAGAGCAGGAGTAAGCAATTTTTGCACCTGTAGGAAGCTGACTGTAAATTTCCTGAATGGCTTTTATAGAAGTAGCCAGTGGATTTCCATTGTTATTACTGTAAAAAGAATACAAAAGAGAACCATCTTCCCCTACCAAGGCTGCTTTTGTAGTGGTGGAGCCAGCATCAATGCCAAGATAGCAATTTCCCTTATACCTGGATAATTCTGATGTCTGGATATTGTATTGGCTTTGGCGTCTGTTAAAGACAGCATAATCTTCTTTGGAAGCAAATAAAGGTTCCATGCGGTCTACTTCAAACTCCATATGAATAGAAGCCTTTAAGCGGTCACGCATAGCCAGAATAGACACTGGGGTAGCTTCGGGTTTTGCATTTAAGGCAGAACCCATGGCTGCAAATAAATGAGAATTTTCCGGTACAATGGTATGCTCGTCGTCCAACTTTAAAGTGCGGATAAACGCAGTCTTTAATTCAGATAGAAAGTGTAGAGGACCGCCTAAAAAAGCAACATGTCCACGAATAGGTTTTCCACAGGCCAGTCCACTGATGGTTTGATTTACTACTGCCTGGAAAATAGAGGCAGACAAGTCTTCTTTGGTTGCACCTTCGTTAATCAGAGGCTGAATATCTGTTTTGGCAAACACGCCACAGCGAGCAGCAATGGGATAAAGGGCTTTGTAGGTTTTTGCATATTCATTGAGCCCTGGAGCATCCGTTTGAAGCAGGGAAGCCATCTGGTCAATAAAGGAGCCAGTACCTCCAGCGCAGATACCGTTCATACGCTGTTCCACATTTCCCCCTTCAAAATAAATAATCTTGGCATCTTCGCCGCCAAGTTCAATAGCGACATCTGTTTTCGGGGCGAATTCTTCCAGGGAAGAGGAAACAGCAATGACCTCCTGAACAAAAGGAACCTCCAGATGATTTGCCAGAGTTAAGCCGCCGGAACCCGTGATAACAGGCACAGCCTGAATGGGGCCAAGAGCCTTAAAAGCCTTATCTAAAAGATTTGCCAGAGTGTTTTGGATGTCTGCAAAATGTCGTTCATAGTCTGAAAACAGCAGTTCATGCTTTTCGTTTAAAACAGCAACCTTTACTGTAGTAGAGCCAATGTCGATTCCAAGAGGATAAATTGGCTGTTGTATGGTTTTATGATCTTCCATAGTCGGAGACCTCCTCATCATATGTAGGTGTTTCTACTTATTAATATGTTTCATGATTTAAAAAAAACCAATGTACATTATACGACAAATTTGTAGAAAAAACAATTGTAAATATTACCAGACCGTTGCGTTTCTAAAGGGGGTATGATAGAATATTTCTGTTACAAAGGAAAGAAAAGAGAAGAGGAAATAAAATTTATGTATACATTGCTGAAACAAGAAGGTAAGGCAAAACGCGCCAGACTAGAGACTGTTCATGGAACCATTGAGACACCAGTATTTATGAATGTTGGAACCGTAGCTGCCATTAAAGGTGCTGTTTCTACTACAGATTTACACGAGATTAAAACCCAGGTAGAGTTATCCAACACCTATCATCTACATGTGCGTCCAGGAGATCATATTATTAAACAACTGGGAGGGCTGCACAAATTTATGAACTGGGATCGTCCCATTCTTACAGATTCCGGTGGATTTCAGGTGTTTTCTCTGGCAAAGCTGAGAAAAATCAAAGAAGAAGGTGTGTATTTTAATTCCCATATTGATGGTAGGAAGATTTTCATGGGACCAGAAGAAAGTATGCAGATTCAGTCCAATCTGGGTTCTACCATTGCTATGGCTTTTGATGAATGTCCCTCTAGTGTGGCTAGCCGTGAATATGTTCAGGCCTCGGTAGACCGTACTACTAGATGGCTACAGCGTTGTAAAGACGAGATGGCAAGACTAAATTCCCTGGAGGATACGGTCAACCCCCATCAGCTTCTTTTTGGAATCAATCAGGGAGCCGTTTACGATGATATTCGCATTGCTCATGCAGAGACGATTTCTAAAATGAATCTGGATGGTTATGCCATTGGAGGGCTGGCTGTAGGAGAAACCCATGAAGAAATGTACCGGATTTTGGACAGTGTGGTGCCACATTTGCCAGTGGATAAACCAACCTATCTTATGGGAGTGGGAACGCCGGCAAATATTTTAGAAGCTGTTTCAAGAGGTGTGGATTTCTTTGACTGTGTATATCCAAGTCGAAATGGACGTCATGGACACGTGTATACCAATTTTGGAAAAATCAATCTGTTTAATGCCAAATATGAATTGGATTCCCGTCCTATTGAAGAAGGCTGTCAGTGCCCTGCATGCCGCCATTACAGCAGAGCATATATTCGCCATTTGTTAAAGGCAAAAGAAATGCTTGGAATGCGTTTGTGCGTGCTTCATAACCTGTATTTTTATAATACTATGATGGAAGAAATCAGAGATGCTTTGGATAAAGGTTGCTATGAAGATTATAAAAAACGCAAATTAGAAGGAATGCAGGTATTTTGATTCTGGCGTCAAAAAAGTACTTGAAGAAACGGGAATAATTGTGTATTATTATAATAATGTCCAAAAAGACATGAGACAAAGATTAAAATGCAGGAGGATGTAACATGTTTTTATCAACAGCAGCAGGTGCAGGAAGTATGATTACTTTGTTTTTGCCATTGGTTGTATTCTTTCTTCTGATGTATTTTATGGTTATGAGACCTCAGAAAAAAGAACAGCAGAGAGTAAAAAGCATGCTGGCAGCTATGGAAGTAGGCGACAGTGTGGTAACTACCAGTGGATTCTACGGAATTATCATTGATATTACAGACGAAGATGTGATTGTAGAGTTTGGAAACAACAGAAACTGTAGAATTCCTATGAGAAAAGCAGCCATTGCAGAAGTAGAAAAAGCAAGTGATGGCGCTGCAGAATAAGGAAATTAGAAAGAGGATGTCGGTATGCATACAGTGCGGCATCCTCTTTTTGGCATCTGCATGTTTTGCTGTGGTTTGACACATAAATAAAAAGAACGAAAGGAGAAAGTTATGGCATTTATTAGTTTGTTTGAAGTCATTGGACCTAACATGGTAGGGCCTTCCAGTTCCCATACTGCAGGAGCAGCGTCTATGGCTCTTTTGGCTAGAAAATTATTTCCAGGAGAGATTGCAAAAGTGACTTTTACCTTGTATGGTTCTTTTGCCAGAACTTACAGAGGTCATGGTACGGATCGAGCACTTCTTGGAGGAATCATGGGTTTTGAAACAGATGATTTGCGGATTCGTGATTCCTTAGAGCTGGCTAAAGAGGAGGGTATTTCATATGAGTTTCAGTTAGGAGAGGATGAGAATCTCCATCCCAATACAGCAGATATGGAAATCCAGGGAACCAAAGGAGAGAAATTGTTTGTGCGTGGCGTTTCCATAGGGGGAGGGAAAGTAAAGATTGTAAAGCTGAATCAGATTGATGTAGACTTTACTGGAGAGTATAGTACTCTCATTGTTAGTCAGACAGATAAGCCGGGAGTTGTGGCACATATTACAAAGATTTTAAGTGAAGAAAAGGTAAATATTGCTTTTATGCGCCTGTTTCGGGAAGAAAAGGGAGCTGCAGCTTTTACCATTGTGGAGTCAGACGAGAAAATTCCAGTAGAAGTACTAGATAAAATTCGGGAAAATCCACTGGTTTCAGATATTATGCTGGTACAGTTATAGGAGGGAAAAATGGAATTTAATCATGGAATCGAGTTATTGCAGCTGTGTGAGGAAACAGGACTTCCCATTTCTCAGATTATGAAAAAAAGGGAGGCTGAGTTTTCTGGTATTACAGAAGAAGAAGTAGATGCTAAAATGCAAAAAGCGCTGGAGATTATGAAGAAATCGGTGAAAGAACCTTTGGAGAAACCAATGCCATCTATTGGGGGGCTCATAGGGGGAGAAGCAAAGAAGGTTTATCAGCACAGAAAGCAAGGGAAATCTATTTGCGGAACCCTATTGTCTAAAGTGATTACCTATTCTATGGCTGTATTAGAGGTAAATGCCTCTATGGGGGTCATTGTGGCTGCACCTACAGCAGGTTCTTCAGGAGTTGTGCCAGGGGTTTTGCTGGCATTGGGGGAAGAAGAACATTTGGCAGATGAGGAATTATTAAATGGATTATATACAGCTGGGGCAGTAGGATATTTACTTATGCGCAATGCCTCTGTATCCGGAGCAGAAGCAGGATGTCAGGCAGAAGTAGGGGCCGCTTCTGCAATGGCAGCGGCAGCGGCTACGGAAATTATGGGAGGAACACCAAAGATGTGTCTTCACAGTGCAGCTTCTGCATTATCTAATCTTTTAGGATTGGTATGTGATCCCATTGCCGGATTAGTGGAAGCTCCCTGCCAAAGTCGAAATGCTATGGGTGCATCCAATGCACTTATTTGTGCAGAACAAGCGCTTGCGGGAATTACCTGTCCCATCCCATTTGATGAAATGGCGGAAGCTATGTATCATGTGGGAAGAAGCCTACCTTTTGAATTAAGGGAAAGTGCTTTGGGGGGATGTGCAGGAACGCCGTCAGCCTGCGAAAAGACTTGTTGTATCTTTGGAGGGTGATTAGTCGAAGTCCAGCAGCCACAATACGTGTGTAACTTTGCAGCTGCCGTCTTCTTAATGAACAATGTTTAGTATAAAGGATAATTCTAACCTCCTTGTGTCTGGAAAATAAAGGAATTCTAAAGAACGCAAAATATATGTAAAGCCCTTGAAAAAGAATAGAAGATATAACGAAAAGGCATAGGTAAAGAGTGGGTTATTACTTGAAATGTAATGGGAAAAGGATTATCATAGAACTAATATACATTGCATAAAAGTATGACAGAAAGAGGGAGATTACATGAATTATAAGATTGCATTGATTCCAGGAGACGGAATTGGACCGGAAATCGTAAGAGAAGCAAAAAAAGTATTGGACCAAGTGTGCAAGGTTTACGGACATCATTTTGAATATGAAGAATTGCTGTTAGGAGGAGCCTCCATTGATGCTCATGGAGTACCTCTTACAGAAGAAACCATTGCAGCAGCAAAGGCTTCGGATGCAGTGCTCATGGGTTCTATTGGAGGGGATGCAAAGACTTCACCGTGGTATCAGTTGGAACCTTCGAAAAGACCAGAAGCAGGTCTTTTGGGAATCCGTAAAGCGCTGAATTTGTTTGCAAATTTAAGACCAGCTTATTTATATGAGGAATTAAAAGGAGCCTGTCCGTTAAAAGAAGAAACCATTGGAGATGGTTTTGATATGATGATTGTTCGAGAACTGACAGGAGGCTTGTATTTTGGAGAACGCAGGACTGTGGAGGAAAACGGAGTAAGGAAGGCTATAGATACCCTCACTTATGATGAAAAAGAGATTCATAGGATTGCAGTGAAGGCTTTTGAAATTGCAAAAAAAAGAAGAAAAAAAGTTACCAGTGTAGATAAAGCGAATGTGCTGGATTCTTCCAGACTTTGGAGAAAGGTTGTGGAGGAAGTAGCGCTTCAGTATCCCGAGGTAACCCTGGAGCATATGTTGGTGGATAATTGTGCTATGCAGTTAGTACATAATCCAGGACAGTTTGATGTGATTCTTACAGAAAATATGTTTGGCGATATATTATCGGATGAAGCAAGCATGGTTACGGGCTCGATTGGCATGTTATCTTCAGCTAGTCTGAACGAGACGAAATTTGGTCTTTATGAACCAAGTCATGGTTCTGCACCAGATATTGCAGGAAAAGGAATTGCAAATCCTTTGGCTACGATTTTATCAGCAGCTATGATGCTTCGTTTTTCTCTGGATTTAGACAAAGAAGCGGATGCCGTGGAAGCAGCTGTTGCCCAAGTGTTGAAAGATGGCTATCGTACTGTAGATATTATGGCAGACGGTATGATAGAGGTAGGAACTGCCCGTATGGGAGAACTGATTGCAGAGCAAATATAAGATACAAAGGAGAACCGATATGAAAAGTGATGCAGTAAAAACAGGGATGCAGCAGGCACCCCACCGTTCTTTATTTAATGCCCTTGGCATGACAAAAGAAGAGATGGAAAGACCTTTGGTAGGTATCGTAAGTTCTTACAATGAAATTGTACCAGGTCACATGAATCTGGATAAAATTGTAGAAGCAGTAAAATTAGGGGTTGCTATGGCAGGAGGAACACCTATTGTATTTCCAGCCATTGCTGTTTGTGATGGGATTGCTATGGGACATACTGGTATGAAATATTCCCTGGTAACCAGAGATTTGATTGCAGATTCTACAGAAGCTATGGCTATGGCTCATCAGTTTGATGCTTTGGTGATGGTTCCAAACTGTGATAAAAACGTGCCGGGACTTTTGATGGCAGCAGCCAGAATCAATGTGCCTACCGTATTTGTAAGTGGCGGTCCCATGCTGGCAGGAAAAGTAAAAGGACAGAAGAGAAGTCTTTCTTCTATGTTTGAGGCAGTAGGAGCTTACAGTGCTGGAACCATGACTGCAGATGAGGTAGAAGAATTTGAAAATAAAGTGTGTCCTACTTGCGGTTCTTGTTCTGGGATGTATACAGCGAACAGTATGAATTGTCTTACTGAGGTGCTTGGTATGGGATTACAGGGCAATGGAACCATTCCAGCTGTGTATTCTGAGAGAATTAAGTTGGCAAAACATGCTGGTATGCAAGTAATGGAAATGTATCGCAGAAATATCCGTCCAAGAGATATTATGACAAAAGATGCGATTATGAATGCCTTGACTGTGGATATGGCGCTTGGATGTTCTACCAACAGCATGCTTCATCTGCCGGCCATTGCTCATGAAATTGGTTTTGATTTTGATATTACTTTTGCTAATAGTATCAGTGAAAAAACGCCGAACCTCTGCCATTTGGCACCAGCAGGTCCTACCTATATGGAGGATTTAAATGAGGCTGGCGGTGTCTATGCAGTCATGAATGAGCTGACAAAGAAAAACCTGTTGAACCTGGATTGTATGACCGTGACTGGAAAAACAGTGGGAGAAAACATTAAAAATTGTATGAATAAAAATCCAGAAGTTATCCGTCCTGTGGAAAATCCTTACAGCCAGACTGGAGGGCTTGCAGTGCTCACTGGAAACTTGGCTCCAGACGGCGGTGTGGTAAAACGCAGTGCTGTTTGTGAAGAAATGATGGTACATGAAGGTCCGGCCAGAGTATTTGATTGCGAAGAAGATGCCATTGAAGCCATTAAAGGCGGCAAAATTGTAGCAGGAGATGTGGTGGTTATTCGCTATGAGGGACCAAAGGGCGGTCCTGGTATGAGAGAAATGCTGAATCCTACCTCTGCCATTGCTGGTATGGGGCTTGGTTCTACCGTGGCGTTGATTACAGACGGACGCTTTTCAGGGGCGTCTAGAGGAGCTTCTATTGGACATATTTCACCAGAAGCAGCAGTGGGAGGTCCGATTGCTTTGGTAGAAGAAGGAGATATGATTCGTATCAATATTCCGGAAACCAGGCTGGAACTGGATGTTTCAGAGGAAGAATTGGCAAGAAGAAGAGCAAACTGGCAGCCAAGAGAGCCCAAAGTGACTACTGGTTATCTGGCACGGTATGCAGCTATGGTGACCAGCGGAAACAGAGGTGCAGTGCTGGAGATTCAGAAATAAATAGAGAAACGGGGGAAGTTTTTATGCAGCTGACTGGCGCACAGATTGTAATTGAATGCTTGAAAGAACAGGGTGTTGATACTGTTTTCGGGTACCCAGGAGGAACTATTTTAAATATTTATGATGAATTATATAAACATCAGGGGGAAATCCATCATGTGTTGACTTCCCATGAACAAGGTGCAGCACATGCAGCGGACGGTTATGCACGTTCCACAGGAAAAGTGGGTGTATGTCTGGCAACCAGTGGACCAGGAGCTACCAATCTGGTCACAGGCATAGCTACTGCTTATATGGATTCCATTCCAGTAGTAGCGATTACCTGTAATGTAGGTTTGCCTCTTCTGGGAAAAGATAGCTTTCAAGAAGTGGACATTGCAGGGGTTGTAATGCCCATTACCAAGCATAGTTTTATTGTAAAAGACGTGACAAAACTGGCAAAAACCATCCGAAGGGCTTTTGTGATTGCAAAAACTGGTAGACCTGGCCCTGTATTGGTGGATATCACCAAGGATGTTACAGCAAATACAGCGGAATTTCTTCCCTATACACCAAAACCGGTGAAGCCTTATGTAAAAGAAATACAAGAGGAAACCTTAGAGGAAGCTGCCAGACTTATTAATGCTGCCAAAAGACCCTTTATTTTTGTAGGGGGAGGTGCGGTTGCAGCAAATGCCTGGGAAGAGGTTCGGGAACTGGCTCATAAAATTCAGGCACCTGTCACAGATTCTCTTATGGGAAAAGGTGTCTTTTCAGGAGAAGACCCTTACTATACAGGGATGCTGGGGATGCATGGTACCAAGGCTTCCAATCTTGGAGTAACAAAATGTGATTTACTCATTGCTATTGGGGCTAGATTTTCAGACAGGGTTATTGGAAATCCCAGAAATTTTGCCAGAAATGCGAAAATTCTTCATATTGATGTGGACGGTGCAGAAATGAATAAAAACGTTTTGGCAGATTGCGGTATTATTGGGGATGCCAAGGAAGTTCTTACTAGATTGAGTGCATTGGTAAAGAAGGCAGAACATAAAGAATGGATAGAGGAAATTCAGGAATTAAAAGCAACATATCCCCTGCGCTATCGCCAGGAGGGACTTACAGGTCCTGCAATTATTGAAGAATTATATAAACAGACCAATGGAGATGCCATTATTGTTACAGAAGTGGGTCAGCATCAAATGTGGGCTGCTCAGTATTATAAATATAATATGCCAAGGAAATTTTTGTCATCAGGAGGTCTGGGAACCATGGGATATGGCTTGGGAGCAGCCATTGGAGCCAAAATGGGGAATCCAGATAAAGTGGTTATTAATGTGGCAGGGGATGGATGTTTCCGCATGAATATGAATGAAATTGCCACAGCTACCAGAAATAATATGCCTTTGATTCAGGTGGTGGTAAATAATCAGGTTCTTGGAATGGTGCGTCAGTGGCAGACTTTATTCTACGAAGGAAGATATTCGAATACCATATTAAGGGATAAGGTGGATTTTGTGAAGTTGGCAGAAGCCATGGGTGCTGTAGGAATCCGTGTAACGAAGCGAGAGGATTTGGCAGGAGCCATCCAAAAAGCTATTGCATTAAATACTACAGTAGTTCTGGATTGTATGATTGACAGCGATGATAAAGTATTTCCTATGGTACCGGCAGGAGCTAATATAGAGGATGCTTTTGATGAAGAGGATTTAAAGACAAAAGAAAAGTAAAGTGTCCACGTAAAAAAGACAAATGTTTTTATTGACAAAAATATCACAAAAGAGTAAAATATGAAACAATGAAGGAAGAGCTGTCGTATTCATTTTGTAATGCGGCAGCCACTTTATAAAATGGATGCATTGATGCGTTAATGAATTGATTTGAAAAAGAATGGAAATGCCAGGGAATAAGACAGGAGGAGAGAGACGTGAGTAGAGTTTATAACTTTTCAGCAGGTCCGGCTGTGCTACCGGAAGCAGTGTTAAAAGAAGCAGCAGAAGAAATGATGGATTACAAGGGATGCGGAATGTCTGTGATGGAAATGAGCCACCGCTCCAAAATGTTTGAATCCATTATTCAGGAGGCGGAGGCAGATCTTCGAGAGCTGCTTCAGATTCCAGATAATTACAAGGTACTTTTTCTGCAGGGCGGGGCAAGCCAGCAGTTTGCTATGATTCCCATGAACCTTATGAAGAACAGGGTAGCTGATTATATTGTCACTGGACAATGGGCAAAAAAGGCATGGAAGGAAGCTCAGAAATACGGTAAGGCGAACAAGATTGCTTCTTCAGAGGATAAGACGTTTTCCTACATACCAGATTGCTCTGATTTGGATATCAGTCCAGATGCAGATTATGTTTATATTTGTGAAAACAATACCATTTATGGTACAAAATTTAAAACCTTGCCAAATACGAAAGGTAAAATCCTAGTTTCTGATGTTTCCTCCTGTTTCCTGTCAGAACCTATGGAGATCAGTAAATACGGAATTGTGTACGGTGGTGTTCAGAAAAACATTGGACCAGCCGGCATGGTGATTTCCATTATTCGGGAAGATCTGATTACAGAGGATGTGCTGGAAGGTACGCCTACTATGCTGACTTATAAAACCCATGCAGATGCAGGTTCCCTTTACAATACGCCAAATAGCTATTGTATTTATATGTGTGGAAAAGTATTTAAGTGGCTGAAAGCCATGGGTGGCCTAAGCGTAATGAAGGAACGAAATGAAAGAAAGGCAAAGCTGCTCTACGATTTTCTGGATGAAAGTCATTTGTTTAAAGGAACTGTCGTGCCAGAGGATCGTTCTCTTATGAATGTTCCCTTTGTAACAGGAAATGAGCAGTTGGATGCAAAATTTGTCAAAGAAGCAAAAGAGGCAGGATTGGAGAATTTAAAGGGACATCGTACGGTAGGCGGTATGAGAGCCAGCATTTATAACGCAATGCCAATGGAAGGAGTAGAAGCTCTGGTGGCA
This sequence comes from uncultured Bacillota bacterium, assembly GCA_905200905.1. GTDB lineage: Bacteria > Bacillota > Clostridia > Lachnospirales > Lachnospiraceae > Blautia. The sequence goes on along the minus strand of CAJKMA010000042.1, from coordinate 4,335 downwards.
TTTATGAAGAAGTTTGAAAAGGAGAATGCATAATATGTATTATTATCATTGCTTAAATCCAATTTCTCAGGTTGGTTTAGAAAAATTTCCCGGAAAATATGAAAATACAGATAAAATAGAAGAGGCAGATGCAATTCTGGTGAGAAGTGCAGATATGCATGAACTGGAACTGCCGGAAAAAACTTCAGCAGTGGCAAGGGCTGGTGCAGGAGTGAATAATATTCCGATAGAAACTCTGGGAAAGAAAGGCGTTGTGGTATTTAATACGCCAGGAGCTAATGCAAACGGTGTAAAAGAAATGGTAATTGCAGGAATGCTTTTGGCTTCCAGAGACATTGTAGGGGGCATTGAGTGGCTGGAAAAACAGGAAGCCACAGAAGATATTGCAAAGAAAGCGGAAAAAAAGAAAAAACAGTTTGCAGGCTGTGAGATTAGTGGAAAAAAATTAGGAATTATAGGTCTTGGGGCTATTGGAGTGCGTGTAGCAAATGCTGCAGTACATTTAGGAATGGAAGTCTATGGGTATGACCCCTTTATCTCTGTGGATGCTGCCTGGAGTCTTTCTAGAAGTATTCATCACATTAACGATATTAGCTGTATTTATAGAGATTGTGATTATATTACCATTCATGTGCCTCTTATGGACAGCACCAGAAAGATGATTGGTGCGGAAGAAATCGCACAAATGAAGGACGGAGTGGTACTTTTGAATTTTGCCAGAGATCTTTTGGTGGATGAGGAAGCATTAGCCAAAGCTCTGGAAGAGGGAAAAGTGAAAAAATATGTTACAGACTTTGCTAACCCCATTGTAGCAAAGGCTCCGAACACCTTAGTGACACCTCATCTTGGGGCATCCACAGAGGAATCGGAAGATAACTGTGCGGTTATGGCAGTGAAACAGATTATAGATTATCTGGAAAATGGAAATATCAAAAATTCTGTGAATTATCCGAACTGCGATGCAGGTACTTGTGTAGATGAAGGACGGCTTACAATTAATCATAAGAATATCCCCAACATGATTAGCCAGTTTACCAAGGTTTTAGGTGATGCAGGAGTAAATATTTCCAACATGACTAATAAGAGTAAAGGAGATTTGGCATATACTATTTTGGATGTGGCGACTCCAATTTCTCAGGAAGTTGCAAAGAATTTGAAATCAATCAATGGGGTCTACAGGGTGCGTATTGTAAAATAAGCAGAAGCGGTTGTTTTGTGCAGGCAACCGCTTCTTCTGAGTACTATATAGAGAACTGGAGATGAATATGAAAAAAGGAAGTAGATGGCATTCTTTTTGGAAAGGATACCAAAGTGGATTGAGGGTTTTCAAATGGCTGTGTTCTGTGAAACGGAACTACAGAAGGATTCAGAAGACGGTAGAATCTATTAGAAAACAATAAAGAATACAGGAGGCATTTGATTTATGGCAAATATAAAACCATTTCGTGCAGTGCGACCAAGGGCTGTATATGCGGCAACAATTGCGGCACTTCCCTATGATGTGTACAACCGAGAAGAGGCAAGAAAGGAAGTTGAAAAAAATCCTATGTCTTTTTTGAAGATTGACCGACCGGAAACCCAGTTTCCCAAAGAGCAGGATATGTATGCACCAGAGGTATATCAGCAGGCAGCAAAGACCTTGTGGGGAATGTTGGACCAGGGAAACTTTTGTGAAGAACAGAAGGCTTGCTATTATATCTATGAAATAGGAACCAAAGAACACAAACAGACAGGGGTTGTAGCCTGTGCGTCTATTGATGATTATTTCAATCAGATAATTAAACGTCATGAGAATACCAAACCAGAAAAAGAAGCAGATCGCATCCGCCATGTAAGGGTGTGTCAGGCTCAGACCGGACCTATTTTTTTGGCTCATCGACCTCAACCAGAGCTTCGTAGAATTTTAGACATTAAGAAACGTTCCTATCCAGTATACAATTTTTGCTCTGAAGATGGAATTTCCCATAAAGTATGGGTGATTGAGGAACAGATTACCATAGATAAGATTACAAGTTTGTTTCAGAATATGGACAGCATTTACATAGCAGACGGTCATCATCGGGCAGCTTCTGCTGTGAAGGCTGGTCTAGAGAAGAGAAAAGAACATCCAAATTATGATGGGACAGAAGAATTTAATTATTTTCTGTGTGCCCTATTTGCTTCTGATGAATTGAGAATTATGGACTACAACAGGGTGGTAAAGGACTTAAATGGTTACAGTAAAGAGGAATTTCTTAAAAAGGTAGGAGAACGCTTCTTAGTGGAAGAAAAAGGTACAGAACCTGTACAGCCAGAGAAAAAAGGTGTGTTTGGCATGTATCTGGATACAACATGGTATCGCTTGGAAATCAAAGAGAACTATATTTCTCAGGATGCAGTGGATGGATTGGATGTTTCCTTACTTCAAAACCATCTTCTGGCGCCTGTTCTTGGCATCGAGAAACCTGGTTCAGATCCAAGAATTGATTTTATTGGAGGAGTTCGGGGACTTGCTGAGCTAGAAAAAAGAGTGCAGAAGGACTGTAAAGCAGCCTTTTCCATGTATCCAACTAGTATGGAGGAGCTTATGAAAACTGCAGATGAAGGCAGATTAATGCCGCCAAAATCCACTTGGTTTGAGCCAAAGCTACGTAGTGGTTTGTTTATTCATAGAATTTAAAAAATAAAATATGCCCCGGGAGGCAGTTCAGAATTTGAACATGTTTCCCGGGGTTGTTTTTTAATAACCATCTACATGGAGTAATTCGTGTACTTTTCCTTTCAGTAAACCATCATAAAGAGACATAATCAGTGGGTTTTCATCTGCTTTGCGGATGCTGGTAATATTATCCGCCTGATAAAGCCCCTCACTTCTTGCAACTTTTGTACGGCTTCCGGCTCTTGGAGGCTGGCCCCCGCCCATGATACAACCTCTGCGGCATGCCATGATTTCTACAATGTGATAGTGCTTCTTGCCGCTCTTAATATTTTCCATCACTGTTCGGGCATTGGCAAGTCCGCTGGCAACGCATACATTCAGAGGAATACCTTTATAAGTTACAGAAAATTCTTTGATGCCATCATCTCCTCTAGCACCGGACTCAGCCACGGTATCCATGGTGGCTTTGTCATGTTTATCAGCAAAACGCCGAAGCATGGCTTCTGTTACTCCTCCAGTTACACCGAAGATAACACCAGCGCCAGATCCAAAACCAAAAGGCATATCGCAGGCTTCTGGTGTTAAAGTATGGAATTCAATACCAGAGTTTTTAATCATGCGAATTAATTCTGTTGTGGTAATAACCACATCTGTATCCTGCTCTCCTTTGGTAAAGTTATTGGGGCGCAAAATCTCCATTTTCTTAGCGGTACATGGCATAATAGAAACCACAAAGGTTTTCTTTCCTTGGTTTTTCTCATAGCCGCGGTAATATTCTTTAATAACTGCTGAGAACATTCCCTGAGGAGAACGACAGGTGGAGAGATTATCTTTATATTCAGGATACTGGTCGCACAGGAATTTTACCCATGCAGGACAACAGGAGGTAAACAAGGGGAGATTTTCTCCTGTTCCCACACGTTCCAGAAATTCTTTAGATTCTTCCATAATGGTAAGGTCCGCAGAGAAGGCAGTATCATAGACTTCATCAAATCCCATGCGGTGCAGCACAGCTACGATTTTTCCCATGACACTGTTTCCTTTTGTAAGGCCAAAAGCATCTCCCACAGCTACTCGGACAGCTGGGGCAATCTGAGCTACTACTCTGGTGTCTGGGTCTGCAATGGCGTCCCAAACTTCATCCATATGAGTTTTGATGCTGATAGCGCCAGTAGGACAGTATACCCGACACTGTCCGCAACTTACACAGTCTGTTGCAGAGAGAGGTTTGTCAAAAGCAGGCATAACCATGGCGTCAGTACCACGAAAAGCAAAACCAAGCACTCCAAGCCCCTGGATTTCACTGCAGGCACGTACACAATCTCCACAGAGAATACACTTGTTTGGGTCACGAACCAGAGCAGGAGAACTAGTGTCTAAAGGACGCTGCTCTCTGGTGTTCTGGAAACGGACAGTGGTAATATTCATTTTATGAGCTAAATCCTGAAGAACACACTCGCCGCTTTTTACACAAGTAGTACAGTCGCGGCAGTGTGCAGAAAGAAGCAGCTCCACAATTAATTTCCGATATTTTTTGATTTTTCCGGAATTGGTGTAAATCACCATACCGTCTCTTGGCTCTTCAGAACAAGAAGCAAAGGTACGGCCTCGGTCATCCTCTACGGTACACAAACGACAGGCGCCGAAGGTAGAAACCTCAGAATGATAGCAAAGGGTAGGCAGATTGATGCCAGCAT
>CAJKMA010000041.1 GCA_905200905.1 uncultured Bacillota bacterium | reverse complement strand
CCATGAAAACCAGAGGAATCGTGGCAATGGCAGGAACCTTCGGTTATGAGCTGGATATCACTAAATTGTCAGAAGATGACAAGGAGATGGTGAAGGTTCAGGTAGAAGAATTTAAGAAATACTATGATTTGATTCAGAATGGTGACTATTACCGTCTGACAGATGACGGAAGCAAATCACCTTATGTTGCATGGGAGTTTGCGGCAGAAGATCAGAGTGAGGCTCTTTTAAATGTAGTAGTGTTAAGGGCAAAGGCAAATCCAATGCTTCATACGGTTCTGGTAAAAGGTTTAAAACCAGATGCTATTTATAGAGTGGAAGGAACAGAAGAAGAATATCTAGGTTCAGCACTGATGAACGGAGGTTATCCGGTTCCTGTATTGTGGGATGATTACCAGAGTATTCAGGTGCATTTTGTAGAATTTCTTCATTGATTCTAAAGGATTCTTTCTTGCAGCTCAGGTTTTAGAAGTGTATAATATACACTATCAAGCAATAAGATATGAGCGACAGGGGGAAGAGAATTGAAAGAGGAAATTCAAAAATTTAACAAAACCAAGGAACGGTTAATTTGTATTGATTCTGACGGATGCGTTCTGGATACTATGGAAATTAAGCACATGCGTTGCTTTGGTCCATGTCTTGTTCATGAATGGGGTTTGTCAAAGTACAGGGAAGAAATTATAAGGCTGTGGAGAAGGATTAATCTTCTTAGCAAAGACAGAGGAGTGAACCGCTTTCTGGGACTTGGCAAGGTGTTAGAGGATATTCATGAGAATTATTTTCGGGTAGAGGGTCTTGAGGGCTATCTGGAATGGGTAAAAAATGCAAAGGAATTATCCAATGAAAGTGCAGCCAAAGCTTATGAAGAGACAGGAAATCCATGTATTAAGAAAGCACTGGAATGGTCGGAATTAGTAAACCAGTCTCTTATGATGGTCTCTATGAGCAAAAAACAGCCCTTTGAAGGTGCTTTGAAGGCTGTAAAACTGTCTCATGAAGGAGCAGATGTAGCGATTGTTACTGCTGCCAATGGTTCTGAGATTCAAAAAGAATGGAACAATCTGGATATTATGCAGTATACAGATGTATTGCTATCCCAGGAAACAGGAACAAAAGCCCGATGTTTAAAGGCTTTACAGGAAAAAGGTTATGAACCTGAGCAGATACTTATGGTGGGTGATTCTCCGTCCGATTTGGAAGCTGCAAGAGAAGTGGGAGCATTTTTCTATCCTATCATGGCATATCAGGAACGGGAATCCTGGGAAGAATTTCCAGAAGCCTTGAATCGTTTTCAGGAAGGAACCTATGCTGGCAGATACCAGGAACAGAAAATTTTGGAATTTGAGAAAAATTTAAGATTGTAGAAGCATAAAAATTCCTCCATCTACAGATACTATTTCCAGAAATGGAAAGAGTAGTAGATGGAGGGAATTTTTTATATGAAAGCAACAGGAATTGTAAGGCGAATTGATGATTTAGGACGTGTGGTGATTCCAAAAGAAATTAGGAGAACTCTGCGGATTCGGGAAAGTGATCCTTTAGAAATTTTTACAGATAGAGAAGGGGAGATTATTTTGAAAAAATATTCTCCTATAGGAGAGTTGAGTACCTTTGCAAAGGAATATGCAGAGGCGCTTGCGCAGGCAGCAGGATGTATTGCATGCATTACAGACAGGGATCAGATTATAGCAGCAGCAGGAAACGGTGCAAAGGAATTTTCAAATAGGAGAATCAATAGTGAGTTGGAAGGGATTATTGCGGACAGGAAGAATGTCTGTATTACCGAAAAGAAATTTGTGAAAATCGTAGAAGATGATAACATGGAGTATAGTTCCCAAATGATTTATACGATTACCTGTGCAGGGGATGCAGTGGGGAGTGTTCTGATTCTGGATAAGTCAGGAGGCAGAGCCTTTGGTGAAACCGAGCAAAAGCTGGCCCAGGCGGCATCTGGTTTTCTCGGACGGCAAATGGAACAGTAAAGAGGCAAAAAAAGAGACGGTGCACAATAGCAGTGTGGATGAATAAATATTCCAACTTCTATTTTGTGCCGTCTCTTAATATGGAATCTGGGGTTACTGAATGGAAGCCTGTCCCATCTGTTCTAATAAATCGGATTTAATCTTAAACAGTTTATCAGATAAATCTACATATACTTCCTGAGGATTTACAAAACGTCTTGTTTCATCCCAGAGAGTGTTCAATTCCTTCTGACAAATATCCTTGATTTCCATAACAGAAGGAGAGGTGTATACACATTCCCCTTTCAGGAAAATTGGAACAAGAAGTTCGCGCAAAGTATAAGAACCACCTGCGATTTTCGTCTTTTTCCAAGTTGCCATTGGATCAAAAATAATCATATCTTCATCAGGATTAAAGGTTTCATTTGCAAGGCAGATTAAGTCTGCACGGATTTTTCCGGTCTTTTTGTCATAAATACGATAAATCGTTTTGTTTCCAGGGTTTGTAACCTTTTCTACATTTTCGGAGAGCTTAATTTTTGGTACGAAATCCTGGTCTTCTGTATTTTTAATGGCAGCTAGTTTGTAAACACCGCCAAAAGCAGGGTTGTCCTGGCAGGTAATCATATTGGTACCTACGCCCCAGGAGTTGATTTTTGCGCCTTGTGCTTTCAGGCTTTCAATGAGATATTCATCCAAGTCGCTGGATGCGGAGATAATCGCATCCCCAAATCCGGCTTCATCCAGCATTTTATAAGCCTGTTTGGAGAGGTAAGCCAGGTCACCGCTATCAATGCGGATTCCATATCCTTTCATTTCATATCCGGCTTCTTTCATTTCCTGGAATACACGGATAGCATTTGGAACACCGGAATTTAGGACATCATAGGTATCTACCAGAAGAATGCAGGCATTTGGATATAGTTCAGCATAGGTTTTAAATGCTGTATATTCATCTGGAAAACTCATAATCCAGCTGTGAGCATGGGTTCCTTTTACTGGTACTTGGAACATCTGCCCAGTTAGAACATTGGAAGTACCAATACAGCCGCCAATCATAGCTGCTCTTGCGCCATAAAGTCCAGCATCAGGACCTTGAGCACGACGTAAACCGAATTCCATAACTCCGTCACCTTTGGCAGCATAGACAACTCTGGAAGCTTTTGTGGCAATAAGGCTCTGGTGATTTAAAAGATTCAGAATGGCTGTTTCAACTAACTGTGCTTCCATAACCGGAGCGATTACCTTTAACAGAGGCTCTCTTGGAAATACTACAGTACCTTCCGGCACAGCATAGATGTCTCCTGTGAAGTGGAACCCTCTTAAATATTCCAGAAAATCTGTATCAAAAATATTTAGACTTCTTAAATAATCAATGTCATCCGGCGCAAAATGCAAATGGCGTACATATTCTATAATCTGTTCTAAGCCGGCTGCAATGGCGTATCCTCCTTCGCAAGGATTTTTGCGGTAAAAAGCATCAAAAACAACTACTTGATCTGTAGGATTTTTGAAGTAGCCCTGCATCATTGTAAGTTCATACAAATCCGTTAATAATGTTAAATTTAAAGCTCTCATATGTGTAGCTCTCCTTTTTTATTGGTTTTATATTAACCATAAGATTAGAAACATTATAGCATTTGTGTTAAAAAAATCAATGTTTTAATTGGTTGTAATACTCTTCTAATGTTAAATTTGTAAGAGAACAATACAGTGACAGGCTTTTTCCGACATACCGGATATGCCAAGGCTCCCATGGATAACCAGTTATTTCTTCTTTGTCTTTGGGATAACGAAGGATAAAACCATAGAGAGGCGCATGTTTTTCTAACCATTTTCCTTCTGGGGTTTCGGCGAAGATACTTTCTAGTTCCAGTGAAATGGAGGCACAAGAAACATCTAATGCCAACCCAGACTGATGTTCACTGGATCCAGGAGGCGCTACAGCAGTGCTGCCTTTTTGGAGGGCATTTTTGTATAGTTCTTTTTGGCGGGAGTAAGGACGGTATCCTGAGATACCAACCAGTCCAATGCCTTGGGATGCAGCTTGGGCAAAAAGACGTGTGACTGCCTGTGCAGCTTCTTTTTGCAGCAGACGTCTGGGGTCATTTGGAGGGGCAGAGAAAGGAATGGAAGGTTCTGTGAGGGAATCAGGAAAAAAGGTTGCGGGAAGAGGGTGGTCACGATTAATAAGAATCGTATAGGAAGTCATGGAGGAACACCTGCCTTTTTGTAATGGGTATTAGTATATGCAGAGTAGAGATAAAATGATTCTAAAAAATCTTCCTTAAAAAAATGAAAAAAATTAAAAAAAGTACTTGCATTTTTGAAAAAGATGATATATAATACATTTTGTTGTGAGGCACGACACAAAAACATTGGGCTATCGCCAAACGGTAAGGCAACGGACTCTGACTCCGTCATCTCAAGGTTCGAATCCTTGTAGCCCAGCTACTTATATCCCAGACAGAATGTCTGGGATATTTTTGGTTTATGGAAAGAAATATGACAAGGAGATAGGCTGATGAAATATTCTTTTGACAGCAGGGTCAGGTACAGTGAAATAGGTGAAGACAAGAAGCTGACATTAAACAGTATCATTAATTACTTCCAGGATTGCAGTACGTTTCATTCTGAAGCTGTGGGAGTGGGAATGGATTTTCTGGCAGATAAGCATCAGGTGTGGGTGCTTTCCGCCTGGCAGATTGTGGTGGAAAGATATCCCATGCTGTGCGAGAAAATAAAAGTTTCTACCTGGCCTTATGAATTTCGTCATTTTATGGGAAAGAGAAATTTTACCATGGAGGATGAGGAAGGAAACAGGATTGCGTATGCAAATACAATATGGACTTACCTGGATTTAAGAACAGGGCATCCAGTGCCGGTAGATGAGAAGCAGGTACAGGCATATGAATTAGAAGAGAAACTAGATATGAACTATGCTCCTAGGAAAATTTCTGTGTCAGGAGAGCATCAGGAATTTCCTTCTTTTCAGGTGAAAGCGCACCATTTAGATACGAACCATCATGTGAATAACGGACAGTATATTCTTATGGCGATGGAATACCTTCCATCAGGTTTCATAGTAAAAGAAATGCGGGCAGAATATAAGAATCAGGCTGTGCTTGATAGTATAATTGTACCTAAGGTTCATGAAGAAAATGGAATCTATACAGTAATGTTGGATAGTTCTTCGCAGGTTCCGTTTGCAGTTGTTGAGTTTAAAGGATAGATAGGTTTAAGAGGAGAAGATATGATAGCATTAGGAAAAAAACAGGAATTAATCGTTGCAAAGGTTGTGGATTTTGGAGTTTACCTGGGCGAAAAAGAAACCGCGACAGAGAAAGATACTGTATTGCTTCCAGGTAAACAAGTGCCGGAAGGAACGAAAAAAGGCGATAAACTGAATGTTTTTATTTATAAGGATTCACAGGATAGACTGATAGCTACCACAAAAGAGCCAAAGTTGTCTTTAGGTGATACAGCCATGCTGAAGGTCGCTCAAGTGACACGAATTGGTGCATTCCTGGACTGGGGACTTGAAAAAGATTTGTTTCTTCCATATAAAGAGCAGACAAAAAAGGTTCATGAAGGAGAAGAAATCCTGGTGGCTTTGTATGTAGATAAAAGCAGCCGCCTTTGTGCAACTATGAAGGTATATCACTATCTGCAGACAGATTCACCTTATGCGCAGGGAGATGCGGTGACTGGACTTGTGTATGAAATCAGTGATAATTTTGGGGTGTTTGTGGCTGTGGATGAGAAATATTCCGGCCTAATTCCAAAACAGGAAGCTCAGGGAAATTATAAGCCAGGGGATGAGATTACCTGTCGTGTAACAGCAGTGAGGGAAGATGGAAAACTGACATTGAGTGCAAAGAAAAAAGCCTATATCCAGCTTTATGAAGATGCAGAAAATGTTTATGAAATTATCCAGGAATTTGAAGGAGAGCTTCCTTTTGATGATAAGGCTTCACCAGAAATTATTCAAAGGGAATTCGGACTTAGCAAAAATGCTTTTAAACGTGCCGTTGGACATTTGTTAAAAGAAAAGAAAATTGAGATAAAAAATGGAAAAATTTATACCTGCTGATACTTTTATAAGTAAGAAGGGTATGGTATAATACCTATGATTGTACGCTGTGCAATGAATAACTGATAATGAAGAATTTAACTGTCCAGAAGGAGGAAGATAGGTGGACTCGATAGATTATTATGACCGGTACGCAGTACCTTATTATGAAGAAACTGTGGATTTCAGCATGGAGGAGCAGCTTAAGCGTTTTGTGGAGCTGTTGCCTGAGAGTGCAGATGTCCTTGATTTAGGCTGTGGATCGGGCAGAGATACAGTGTTCCTGGAAGAGGAGGGCTGTGTTGTGACTGCTATGGATGGGTCAGAGAAGATGTGTGAGCTGGCCAGTATTCATACAGGAAAAGAAGTTCTGCATTTACGGGCAGAAGATATGGAATTTGACGATGTATTTCATGGAATTTGGGCTTGTGCCATTTTAGGGCACTTTCCACCGGATGAAGTGAAGGGAATTATGAGAAAAATCCTAAAAGCATTAAAAGATGATGGGATTCTGTATTTTTCTGTGCGAAAAGGAGAACGCAACGGTAAATATAATGGCCGTTATTTCTATGATTATGACAGAGAGGCGCTTAATCATCTTCTGGATGAATTTCCTAATATTACGGTGCTGGACATTTGGAAGACCAACGATGTAAGGGCAGACAAAAATGACCGATGGTTTAATGTTTTGTTGCGTAAGGAAAAGCAGGATTGATAAATAAGAAGAATAGAGGAGAAAAACAGTGAATTTTACTCATTTGCATGTACATACGGAGTACAGCCTTTTGGATGGCTCCAATAAGATTCATGAATATGTATCCAGAGTAAAGGAACTGGGAATGAACAGTGCGGCCATAACAGACCATGGAGTCATGTTTGGCTGCATTGATTTTTATAAGGCAGCAAAAGCCGCCGGAATCAAGCCTATTTTAGGTTGTGAGGTGTATGTTGCCCCTGGTTCCAGGTTTGAACGGGAGCAAGGACATTCTGAGAGCCGCTATTATCATTTGGTTTTGTTGGCGGAGAATAATTTGGGATATGAGAATTTAATGAAAATTGTTTCAAAGGGATTTATAGATGGATTCTATTATAAACCCAGGGTGGATTTGGAACTTTTGGAACAATATCATGAAGGAATTATTGCATTAAGTGCCTGCCTTGCAGGAGAAGTTGCAAAAAATCTTTCCAGGGGATTTTATGAGGAAGGAAAGAAGGCAGCTTTGCGTTACCAGGAAATTTTCGGGAAAGGAAATTTTTTCCTGGAAATGCAGGATCATGGAATTCCGGAACAACAAAGAGTAAACCAGCAGCTTTTGCGTATGCATCAGGAGACAGGAATTGATCTGGTAGTGACAAATGATGTGCATTATACTTATGAGACGGATGTGGAAGCCCATGATATTCTCCTTTGCGTGCAGACGGGGAAAAGGCTGCAGGATGAGGATAGAATGCGTTATGAAGGGGGACAATATTATGTAAAATCCCCGGAAGAGATGCTGAAACTGTTTCCATATATACCAGAAGCATTGGAAAATACACAAAAAATTGCAAATAGGTGTGAGGTGGAAATTGAGTTTGGTGTGACGAAATTGCCAAAATTTGATGTCCCTGCACCTTATACATCTTGGGAGTATTTGAATAAGCTGTGTTATGATGGGCTACAGGAACGTTATACAGAGAATCTGGAGGAATTGAAAAAACGTCTGGAATATGAGTTGGGTGTAATTCAGAAAATGGGCTATGTGGATTATTTTCTGATTGTATGGGATTTTATCCGATTTGCCAGGGATCATGACATTATGGTAGGACCAGGTCGTGGCTCAGCAGCAGGAAGCCTGGTTTCTTACACTCTTGGAATTACGAAACTGGACCCCATTAAATATGATTTGCTCTTTGAACGTTTCTTAAATCCGGAACGTGTGTCAATGCCGGATATTGATGTGGATTTCTGCTTCGAGAGAAGACAGGAGGTCATAGATTATGTAGTAGAGAAATACGGTAAGGACAGGGTGGTGCAGATTGTGACCTTTGGTACCATGGCTGCAAGAGGTGTTATCCGTGATGTAGGCCGTGTTATGGACCTGCCTTATGCCCAATGTGATTCCATTGCAAAAATGATTCCAACAGAGTTGAATATTACCATTGATAAGGCACTGAAAATGAATCCTGAGCTTCGGACACTTTATGAGACAGATGAGACGGTGAAGAAGCTCATAGATATGAGCAGACGTCTGGAGGGGCTTCCAAGACACACCTCTATGCATGCAGCAGGAGTGGTTATCAGCCAGAAATCGGTGGATGAGTATGTGCCATTATCCCGCGCTTCGGATGGTTCTATTGTTACCCAGTTTACCATGACAACATTGGAGGAGCTTGGTCTTCTGAAGATGGACTTTTTGGGTCTTAGAACTCTGACAGTTATTCAGAATGCAGTAAAACTGGCAGAGCAGAACCAGGGCGTAAAACTGGATATAGATCATATTAATTATGAAGATAAAAAGGTTTATGAAATGCTGGGTCAGGGGAAAACAGATGGTGTGTTCCAGTTGGAAAGTGGTGGAATGACTAATTTCATGAAGGAGTTGAAGCCGGAGAGTTTGGAGGACGTTATTGCGGGGATTTCCCTGTATCGCCCAGGACCTATGGATTTTATTCCTCAGTATATAAAAGGCAAAAATAATGCGGATAGTATTACCTATGACTGTCCGGAGTTAGAGCCAATTTTAAAACCAACATACGGGTGTATTGTGTATCAGGAACAGGTTATGCAGATTGTGCGTTCTCTGGGAGGGTATACGTTGGGAAGAAGTGACTTACTCCGTCGTGCCATGAGTAAGAAAAAAGCGGCGGTGATGGAAAAAGAGCGGCAGAATTTTGTCTATGGAAATGAGGAGGAAGGTGTTCCAGGCTGTATTAAGCGAGGGATTTCCGAACAGATAGCAAATAAAATTTATGATGAAATGATTGATTTTGCTAAGTATGCCTTTAATAAATCCCATGCAGCAGCATATGCTATGGTGGCATATCAAACTGCATATTTGAAATATTATTTCCCTGTAGAATTTATGGCAGCTCTTATGACTTCTGTGATTGATAATCCTTCTAAGGTAGCAGAATATATTTTATCCAGTCGGAAAATGGGGATTTCGATTTTGCCACCGGATATTAATAAAGGGTATAGCTCTTTTTCAGTGGACCACGGGGCAATCCGGTATGGTTTATCTGCCATAAAAGGTGTAGGAAAACCAGTAATTGCAGCTATTGTAGCAGAGCGGGAAGAAAGAGGAGATTTTAAGCATCTTCAGGATTTTATTGAGAGGATGAATGGAAAAGAAGTCAATAAAAAAGTCATTGAAAACCTTATTAAAGCAGGTGCAATGGATGGACTTTCAGGAAATAGACGGCAGAAAATGATGGTCTATGTTCAGATTGTAGATGCAGTGGCAATGGAAAAGAAAAATACCATGGCAGGACAAATGAGTTTGTTTGACTTAGTTTCCGAAGAAGAAAAGTCTGCTTTTGAAATTCATATGCCAAAGGTGGAGGAGTATACAAAAGAAGATTGTTTGGCATTTGAAAAAGAAGTGTTGGGTATTTATATTAGTGGACATCCTTTAGAAGAATATGAAGAGCGGTGGCGCAAGAATATTTCAGCAGTCACTACAGACTTTCTTCCAGATGATGAGACAGGTGTGCCAGCAGTAAGGGATGGAGAAAAAGAAGTGGTAGGAGGCATGATTATAGCCAAAACCATTAAATATACGAAGACGAATAAGGTTATGGCCTTTCTCACCCTGGAAGATTTGGTAGGAACCATAGAGGTAGTGGTATTCCCAAGGGATTATGAGAAAAATATTCGTTATATGAATGTGGATGATAAAGTGTTTATTCAGGGGAGGGTTTCTGCCGAAGATGATAAAGCCAGCAAACTCATTTGTGAAAGTATCTATTCTTTTGAAGATGTACCAAGAGAACTTTGGTTCCAATTTGACGATAAAGAAGACTTTTTGGCAAAGGAACAGGAACTTTATGCGGATATCAGAGACTCAGATGGAAAAGACAGTGTAGTTATTTACATTAAGTCTCCAAAAGCTGTAAAAAGGCTTGGCGCATCTCAAACGGTAAGAATTACGCAGGACCTTTTGACCTTTTTATATAAGAAATATGGAATGGAGAACGTAAAAGTTCTGGAAAAGAGTATTGAAAAACTTCGCAAAATGCATTAGAATAGGTATGATTATTGTATAAAAACAAAAACATGTAACTGCCAATGAGATGGAGGAGAAAAATGACTGCAAATAAAGAAATCAAAACAATCGGTGTTCTAACAAGTGGTGGAGATGCTCCAGGCATGAATGCGGCAATCCGTGCAGTTGTAAGAAGAGGTCTGAGCCGCGGTATCAATATGAAAGGTATTAAAAAAGGGTATAGCGGTCTGATTAATGAAGAAATTATTGATATGACTGCAGTAAATGTTTCAGATACAATTCAGAGAGGTGGAACGATTTTACAGACAGCCCGTTGTGCAGAGATGCGAACCCCAGAGGGTCAGCAGACAGCAGCAAATGTCTGCAAAAAACATGGTATTGATGCTCTTGTGGTAATCGGTGGAGATGGTTCTTTTGCTGGTGCTCAAAAACTGGCGAATCTTGGAATCAATACGGTAGGTGTTCCTGGTACCATTGACTTGGATATTGCATGTTCAGAATATACCATTGGTTTTGATACAGCTGTTAATACAGCGATGGAAGCGATTGATAAAGTTCGAGACACATCTACTTCTCATGAACGTGTAAGCGTTATCGAGGTAATGGGAAGAAATGCTGGTTATCTGGCTTTGTGGTGTGGAATTGCTAACGGTGCAGAGGATATTTTGCTTCCTGAAAAATATGATTATGATGAACAGAAAATCATTAACAATATTATTGATAACCGTAAAAAAGGCAAAAAACATCATATTATTATTAATGCAGAAGGTATTGGCCACTCAGAAGCTATGGCAAAACGTATTGAAGCTGCAACAGGAATTGAGACAAGAGCTACTATCTTAGGTCACATGCAGCGTGGTGGTACTCCTACCTGTAAAGACCGTGTATATGCTTCTATTATGGGCGCTAAGGCTATAGACGTGCTTCTGGAAGGCAAAACTAAGAGAGTAATTTGTTACAGAGATGGTGAGTATATTGACATGGATATTAATGAAGCTCTGGCAATGAAGAAAACGATTTCAGAGTATCAGTTTGAGGTTAGTTATTCTCTGTCCCATAATTACAGCAAAAATATGAAATAAATGTTAAAAACATAGAGAAATGTCGCATTAAACAGCAATCATGAAGAATTATACATTTCTAATTGCGCTTAATGCGGCATCTCTTTTTATGTTGATGAGCATAATGTGGAGGAAGAAAAATGATTACAAGTATGTCGAATCCTCAGATGAAAAAAGTACAGCAGCTTTTAAAAAAAGCTCGTACAAGACGGGAAGAAGGACTTTTTGTAGCAGAGGGTATTAAAATGTTTGGAGAAGCTCCAAAGGACCGCCTTCAGAAGGTTTACGCAGCAGCTTCTTTTGCAGAAAAAGAAGAATTTCAGAAGATTTTAAAAGAAAAAGGATTGGAGAATCCTGGGGATAAGGTGGAAATTGTAGACGATAAAGTGTTTAAAAGTTTGTCAGATACTGTAACGCCACAAGGAGTTTTATGTCTCATTTCTATGAAAGACTGGAGCTTGGAGGAGATACTGGAAGGTGTGGAAAATCCTTTGCTTATGATTTTGGAGGATTTACAGGACCCGGGAAATCTGGGAACCATTATTAGAACAGGAGAGGGAGCAGGTATTACTGGGGTGATTCTTAGCCGTACATCTGTGGATGTGTTTAATCCAAAGGTCATCCGTTCTACTATGGGCTCTGTGTACAGAGTTCCTGTGCTTTATGTAGATTCCATTGAAAAAGAAGTGCTGTCAGTGTTGAAAACTCATGGAATTACAACCTATGCAGCTCATCTAAAAGGTAAGAATAATTATGACCAGGAAGATTATGGCAAAGGAACAGCGTTTTTTATTGGAAATGAAGGAAATGGGCTCACGGATTCCTTGACTGCCTGTGCAGATACACTGATTAAAATTCCAATGGAAGGCCAGGTGGAATCCTTAAATGCGGCTATGGCCTCTGGGATTTTGATGTACGAGGCAGCAAGACAGAGAAGAGTATAAAAGATATTTTTCGGAAAAATCTGCAAAATCTTACAAAAAATACCCGGTTGACAATGAAATGTAATCTTGTTACAATAAGCTGGTAACAAAATTAATAAATTTGTAACAAAATGAAACAGACTTATGTAGGAGGTTCCATTTCATGAAACAAAAAATCAAGAAACTTTTGACCTGTATGGGAACAGTAGGCGTATTAACTATGATACTCAGTGTTCCGGTTTGGGCAGATACAACAGAGAACTATGACTGGTCGGACAAAGCGGCAGCCGATGTAAATACATATGCCAACATCCGAAGCGGTGCTGACATTAACACAGAAAGGGTGGGAATGCTTCCTGCTGGTGCAGTCGTGACTGTAGAGGGAGAAGAGAACGGTTGGATGCAAGTTTCTTCTGGGGAAATTACCGGATATATCAGAGGAGATTTACTGGTACATGCAGAGGAAGCAAAAGCATTGTTTGAATCCGTGCATGGAAGAAGTGAGATTGTAGGGGCACAGCCTCTTAAAGCAGAGCCGCAGGTTCAGCAGCAGACAGCATCTGCACCTGTTTCTATGTCAGACAATGATCTGGCGCTTATGGCTGCAATTATTGAGTGTGAGGCTGGTGGAGAATCTTATGAAGGAAAGATTGGTGTTGGGGCGGTTATTATGAATCGTATGAGAAGCAGCAGATTTCCCAATACCCTTTCAGAAGTAATTTACCAGAGTGGTCAGTTTACTCCGGCAGCTACTGGAAAGCTGGCATCTGTTTTAGCAAGAGGTGCAAGTCAGGCATGTTATGATGCTGCCAGAGATGTGTTTGCAGGAGCGAACACCATAGGGGACAGGTTGTTTTTCCATGCAGGTAGTGGAAAAGGGCTGACCATTGGAAACCAGACATTTTATTAAAAAACCAGAGATGAGAAGCTGTTTTGCCATGATAATTGGCAGGACAGCTTCTTTTTGTAAAGATATAAAAAAACATTGTTATTTTCAGAATATTAGGCTATAATAAGGTAACAAATCAGCATCCACAAAAGAGGAAAAATAAAATAAAGAAGGTGGGATTATGACAGCGGAAACTATAACAATTATGTGGCTTGTGATTTTGGCAGTCCTTTTGGGAATTGAGATAGCCACGTTGGGACTTACTACAATCTGGTTTGCAGGAGGTGCGCTTATTGCTTTTTTGCTTTCTTTAGTAGGGGCCCCTTTGTGGAGTCAGATTGCAATCTTTTTTGTAGTGTCGGTGGTGCTGTTGATTTTCACTCGACCGCTTGCGCTGAAATATATGAATAAGAGCGCTACAAAAACCAATGTGGACAGTATTCCTGGACAGACCGGTATTGTAACACACACCATTAATAATTTGAAGGCAGAGGGTCAGGTGATGATTCAGGGAATGGAGTGGAGTGCCCGTTCTAAGGATGAAAGTATTATTGAAGAAGGAAAAGTGGTAAAAGTAGCAGCAGTAGAAGGCGTAAAATTAATTGTAGAGGAGGAAATGTAGTATGATGGGGATTATTGTTGTTGTATTTATTGTTCTTGTATTAATTATTGCGGCATCTTGTATCAGGATTGTACCGCAGGCACAGGCTTTGATTGTAGAACGTCTTGGTATGTATAAGGCAACATGGGGAACAGGACCTCATATTAAAATGCCTTTTATAGAGCGTATTGCAAAACGTGTAAATCTGAAAGAACAGGTAGTAGATTTTGCGCCGCAGCCGGTTATTACAAAAGATAACGTTACTATGAGAATTGATACTGTTGTATTCTTCCAGATTACAGACCCACGGTTATTTACGTATGGTGTAGAAAATCCTATTATGGCTATTGAGAATTTAACAGCAACAACATTGCGTAATATTATTGGTGAGATGGAACTGGACGCAACATTAACTTCCAGAGAAATTATTAATACAAAAATGCGTGCGTCTCTTGATGTGGCTACAGACCCATGGGGAATTAAGGTAAACCGTGTGGAGCTGAAAAACATTATTCCTCCGGCTGCTATTCAGGAAGCTATGGAGAAACAGATGAAGGCAGAGCGTGAACGCCGTGAAGCAATTTTGAAGGCGGAAGGTGAGAAGAAGTCCACCATTCTTGTGGCAGAAGGTAAGAAAGAATCAGCGATTTTGGATGCAGAGGCAGAGAAACAGGCTGCTATTCTCAGGGCGGAAGCAGAGAAGGAAAAGATGATTAAAGAAGCAGAAGGTCAGGCAGAAGCTATTTTGAAGGTACAGCAGGCAAAAGCAGATGGTATTCGTTTTATTAAAGAGGCGGGGGCAGATCAGAGCGTATTAACGCTGAAGAGTCTGGAAGCATTTGCACAGGCAGCGGATGGCCGTGCTACTAAGATTATTATTCCATCTGAGATTCAGGGAATTGCTGGCTTGGTTACTTCATTGGTAGAAGTAGCGGGAAAGGATAAAGAAGAGTAGAAATCATTCAGCAAAGGGGCTGCTGCAGGGATGCAGCAGCCCCTTTGGGACTAAGGCGGCTGTACGAGTGAGGTGAAAATATGGAAGCAGTAATGGATCTTACAAAAGAGTATGGTCTTGTGCTGGAGGGAGGAGGAGCAAAAGGTGCCTATCAGATAGGTGCATGGAAGGCACTCCAGGAAGCCGGTATAAAATTAAAAGGAATAGCAGGAACCAGTGTGGGAGCGTTAAACGGCGCGCTTATCTGTATGGGGGATTTGGAAAAGGCGGAGCACCTTTGGGAAAACATTTCCTATTCCCAAATAATGTCTGTGAATGATCAAGTTATGGGAGAAATTCTCAAACACAAAAAAATTAGCAGGGAAGCGCTGAAAGAGCTGATGGATTATATTACAGATGGTGGGTTAGACATCTCTCCCTTGAAACAACTGATTGCAGAAAGTGTAGATGAAGAGAAAATCATAAATTCTCCCATTGATTTGTATGTGTTGACTTTTAATGTGGATGAATTCAGAGAATTGGATATTGATATCAAAGAGACAGAACCAGAGCTTATTAAGGATTTTCTTTTGGCAAGCGCCTATATTTTTCCTATATTTAAGAATGAGAAACTACACGGGAAGACTTATATTGACGGTGGAGCTATTAATAATGTACCGCTGGACTCTTTAATAGACCGAGGATATGAAGATATTATTGTAATTCGGATTTTTGGAATTGGTAGGGAGAAAAAGGTGAAAATTCCGGAAGGAACCCATGTTTATATGGTGGCCCCTTCTGTAAGTCTAGGTGGGATTCTGGATTTTAACCAGAAAAAGAGTCGGATGCATATAAAGAGAGGGTATTTTGACACCATGCGTATGATTTACGGGCTATCCGGAAAAATATATTATATTGATGAACAGGAAGAAGAGTGCTATTATTTAAAGCATCTAACAGAATTAAGTCAGGATATTTATGAGTATTGTATGGAAACCTATAAGTTAAAGGTAGAACCAGGGCAATATGTGAGAAAACTGACAGAAATTATTCTTCCAGTGTTGGCAGAAGAACTGCAGCTTGCCAAGGATTGGAATTATAGAGAATTATATTTATCTATGCTAGAAGCCACTGCCAGAATTTGCAGAATCCGTAAATACAAGATTTATACATTAGAGGAACTGCAGAAAAAGGTACGGGAGAAACTGCAGGAGACAAAAGAGGAACTTCCGGTTTTTGCACAGATTATTTCAAAAGAGAAACTGATACAGGGAGGAAAGACATATGAACCTGAAAGGACGTAATTTTTTAACATTAAAGGATTTTACCAAGGAGGAGATAGAATATCTAGTTTCCTTGGCTGCTGAATTAAAAGAAAAGAAAAAAAGGGGTATTCTGGTGGATACTCTGAGAGGAAAAAATATTGCTTTGATTTTTGAAAAAACAAGTACCAGAACCCGTTGTTCTTTTGAAACAGCAGCTCATGATTTAGGAATGGGTACAACATATTTGGATCCAAAGAGTTCTCAGATTGGAAAAAAAGAAAGTATTAAAGATACAGCCAGAGTTTTGGGAAGAATTTACGATGGAATTGAGTATCGCGGCTATGGACAGGAAAAAGTGGAAGCTTTGGCCCAGTATGCAGGTGTGCCAGTATGGAATGGTCTGACTAATGAATATCACCCTACACAAATGTTGGCAGATTTGTTGACGATTCAGGAACATTTAGGAAGAACAGAAGGTGTGAAATTAGTCTACATGGGAGACGCACGCTACAATATGGGAAATTCTCTTATGATTTTGTGTGCGAAAATGGGAATGCACTTTGTAGCTTGTGCTCCAAAGAAATATTTTCCAAACGAGGAACTGGTGGAAGAATGCAGAAAATTTGCAGAGGAATCCGGTGCTACAATTACTTTAACAGAAGATGTAGAAGAAGGTACCAAGGGAGCTGATGTTATCTATACCGATGTGTGGGTTTCTATGGGAGAACCGGATGAAGTATGGGAAGAACGTATTCGGGAATTAAGCCCTTATAAGGTAACAAAAGAGGTTATGGAAAATGCAGGAAGTCAGGCAATCTTCCTTCACTGTTTGCCTGCTTTCCATGATTTAGAGACAGAAATTGGAAAAGAAATGAGCCAGCGATTTGGTATCAAGGATATGGAAGTTACAGATGAAGTCTTTGAATCTCCTCAGTCCGTGGTTTTCGATGAGGCGGAAAATAGAATGCATACGATTAAGGCTGTGATGGCAGCAACCTTGGGAGCATAATATGCAGAAAAGATTGGAAAAACAACTGCAGACTAAGTGGATGGGGAAAAAGCTTTTTTATCGGGAACAGACAGAATCTACCATTACCTGGTCTAAGGAGGCAGCAAAAAATGGCTGTAAGAAAGAATTGGATGGCGCAGTGTTTCTGGCAGAAGCGCAGACTAGAGGAAAGGGAAGAATTGGAAGAGTATGGAATTCTCCTCCCAGGGAGAATATTTATATGAATCTACTTCTGATGGAGCCAGAGATTTTTCCAGAAAATGCAGCCTCCTTGACCCTGGTTATGGGGCTTTCTGTGGCCCAGGCAGCTATAGCGGTTACGGGGAAGTCAGCAGGCATTAAGTGGCCCAATGATGTAGTGATGTCAGGAAAGAAAATATGCGGCATTTTAACAGAAATGCAGGTATCCGGAACCATGCCAAAATATATTACCATAGGTGTGGGGATTAATGTGAATCAGAGAGAATTTCCAGAGGAATTGCAGGATAAGGCTACTTCTTTAAGGCTGGAAAAGGGAGAAATCCTGGAAAGAGAAGAGATGGCAGCAAAAACCCTGGAATATTTTGAAAAAAATTATGAGAAATTTCTTCAGACACAGGATTTAAGTTTCTTAAAGTCAGAGTATGAAGCCCTGCTTTTGAATCAAAATCAGCCAGTGCGTTTGATTGAAAAAGGAATAGAAAGCAGGGGAATTGCCAGAGGCATTACAGGAAAAGGAGAGCTTCTAGTAGAATTGGAAACTGGAGAAGTGAAAAAAGAGCTTTCTGGAGAGGTTTCTGTAAGAGGTCTTTACAGTTACGTATAAAGGGAGATTAATATGTATAAGGATAGAGTTGTTTTGTGCGGTGCAAGCGCATATGAGCAGAAATATTATTTTAATGATGATTTCGCATCATTACCTCAGTCGGTACAAGATGAGTTGCATATTATGTGTGTCTTATACACAGAGGAAATAGGCGGAGTTTTGACATTGGAGTTTGATGAAGATGGAAATTTGCAGTTTCAAACAGAGGCTCTGGAGGCAGATGCAATGTTTGATGAGATTGGAAGTGTGCTGCGAATCAAGGATTTGAGAAATAAAAAGAGGGAACTGTTGGAGTCTCTGGAGACATATTACAAGGTGTTTTTTCTTGGAGAAGAAGTAGGAGAATAAGCGTATGTTATTAGTCATTGATGTGGGAAATACACATATTACCCTGGGAGTATTTAAGGAAAAGGAACTGGTGGGCACTTTCCGTCTCACCACAAGACAGAATAGAACATCAGATGAATATGGTATTTTTATGTGTGATGTGTTGAAATATCAGGGGATTCGTAAGGAAGAGATTGAGGATGTAATTATCAGTTCTGTGGTGCCGGATGTTATGCATTCATTGATTAGCAGTGTGATTAAATATTTCCACGTAAACCCCTTAAATGTGGGACCAGGATGTAAAACAGGAATCCGCATTACAGCAGTAAATCCCAAGGAAGTGGGGGCAGATAGAATTGTAGATGCTGTGGCAGCCTATGAGATTTATGGAGGCCCTGTGCTGGTGCTGGATTTTGGAACTGCTACTACGTATGATTTAATTACAGAAGATGGAAGTTTCGCGGCTGGTATTACTTCCCCGGGGATTGAGATTAGTGCAAAGGCTTTGTGGCAAGATGCTGCCAAGCTGCCTAAAATTGCCATTCAGAAGCCAGAAAGTATTTTAGCAAAAGAAACGATTAGCAGTATGCAGGCAGGTCTGGTTTATGGCTATATTGGACAGGTGGAGTACATTGTTAAGAAGGTAAAAGAGGAGTCTGGTATAGAGGACTTAAAAGTAGTGGCAACTGGGGGACTTGGAAAACTTATTGCAGATGAGACAGATGCCATTGACGTGTATGATGCCCAGCTTACCTTAGAAGGACTTCGGATTATCTATGAAAAAACCAAAAAGAGCAGAGGTTGAGTATGAACCTAAAGATTGGAAATGTAACACTGGAGAATAATTTAATACTGGCGCCTATGGCAGGGGGAACAGACCTGCCATTTCGTTTGCTGTGCAAGGAGCAGGGAGCAGGGCTTATCTGTACAGAAATGATTAGCGCTAAGGCTATTTATTTTAAAAATAAGAATACAGAAACTCTTATGGAAATTGATGAGAGGGAGCGTCCTGTATCCTTGCAGCTTTTTGGTTCAGACCCAGATTTAATGGCTGAAATTGCAAGACAAATTGAACCTCACAATTTTGATATTCTTGATATTAATATGGGATGTCCGGTGCCAAAAGTAGTAAACAATGGGGAAGGTTCTGCATTGATGAAAAATCCCAAGCTGGTGCACGAAATTGTGTCAAAGGTATCAAAAGCTATTGAAAAGCCTCTGACCATTAAAATTAGAAAAGGATTTACCGAAGACTGTGTCAATGCAGTAGAGATTGCTAAAATTGCAGAAGACGCCGGAGCAGCAGCTATTGCAGTTCATGGACGAACCAGAGAGCAGTATTATGCAGGGACTGCAGACTGGGATATTATCCGCCAGGTGAAGGAAGCAGTGTCCATACCTGTAATAGGAAATGGAGATGTAGATTCACCAGAAAAAGCGGAAGCACTGGTTCGTGAGACGGGATGTGACGGTATTATGATTGGAAGGGCAGTGCAGGGAAATCCATGGCTGTTTTCCAGAATCCTGCATTACCAGAAAACAGGAGAAATCCTTCCTAAACCAAGATTAGAAGAAGTAAAAGACATGATTTTAAGACATGCAAAGATGCAGTTGGAATATAAGGGAAATTATACAGGTATGAGAGAAATGCGTAAGCATGTAGCCTGGTATACTACAGGAATGCCTCATTCAGCATCTGTGCGTCGAATGGTGAATGAAGTGGAAAGTTATGAACAGCTGGAAGATCTGGTAGGAAAGATGTAGGTCGTGTAGGGTTAAAATCATTATGAAAAGTGTAAAAAGTATATGAAATATGTGCTAGAAGGCGTATTTAGCTTGACATCTGCATAGGTATTATTTATAATGTTATGACTGTTAAGTAGTGATATTTGCAGAAGCCAGAGCAAGAAAATATCTTTGGATGTGCAGATATTGGAGAAAGGGTGTATAGAATTATGGAAGAAAAGAAAGTAATACTGACTTACGCTGGGTTGACAAAATTAGAAGATGAACTTCACGATTTAAAAATTGTAAAGAGAAAAGAAGTTGCAGAGAAAATTAAAGAGGCCAGAGAACAGGGTGACTTGTCTGAAAATGCAGAATATGATGCTGCTATGGACGAGCAGAGAGATATCGAGGCTAGAATCGAACAGATAGAGAAAATCCTCAAAAATGCAGAAGTTGTAGTAGAGGATGAAGTAGATGTAAATAAGATTAGCGTTGGCTGTAAGGTAAAAGTTTATGATGTAGAATTCGATGAGGAAATCGAATTTAAAATTGTAGGTTCTACAGAGGCTAACAGCCTGGAAGGCAAGATTTCTAATGAATCTCCAGTAGGAAAAGCCTTAATTGGTGCATCTATTGGGGAAACCGTTTCCGTAGAAATGCCTTCAGGAGTAATGGAATATAAAGTTCTTGGTATTGAAAGAAATATTTAATCTAAAATGAACGAAGGAGAGTGTGAGAAGTGGCAGAGCAGAAGAAGACACAGGAACAGGACTTAAATCAGTTATTAAAGGTTCGCCGTGAAAAATTAGCTGATTTGCAGGCAAATGGAAAGGATCCATTTCAGATTACTAAATTTGATGTAACACACCACAGTATGGAAGTGAAAAATGCTTTTGATGAGTTAGAAGGCAAAACCGTTACTTTGGCAGGGCGTATGATGTCCAAACGTGTTATGGGAAAAGCTTCTTTTTGCAGTATTCAGGATTTACAGGGTTCTATTCAGTCTTATGTTGCAAGAGACAACATAGGTGAGGAGCCTTATAAAGAGTTTAAGAAAATGGATATCGGTGATTTGGTAGGAATTACAGGTGAAGTGTTTAAAACAAAAACAGGGGAAATTTCTATTCACGCCACAGAATTAACACTGTTGTCTAAGAGTTTAAAGCCGCTTCCAGAAAAGTTCCACGGATTGATTAACACGGATTTACGTTATCGTCAAAGATATGTAGATTTAATTATGAATGCAGATGTAAAGGAGACTTTTATCAAACGTTCTAAAATTCTTGCAAGTATCCGGAATTATTTAGGTGGACAGGGATTCTTAGAAGTAGAGACTCCTATGTTGGTGGCAAATGCCGGTGGTGCAGCAGCACGCCCATTTGAGACCCATTTCAATGCTTTAAATGAGGACTTTAAGCTGCGTATTTCTTTGGAATTGTATCTGAAGAGATTGATTGTAGGTGGTATGGAGAAAGTTTACGAAATTGGACGAGTATTCCGTAATGAAGGTCTGGATACCAGACACAATCCAGAGTTTACTTTAATGGAGCTTTATCAGGCATATACAGACTATCACGGCATGATGGACTTAACAGAAAACCTGTATCGTCATGTAGCTCAGGAAGTACTGGGAACTACAAAAATTGTGTACAATGGCATTGAAATGGATTTAGGAAAGCCATTTGAACGTATCACTATGGTGGATGCAGTTAAGAAATTTGCAGGTGTTGACTTTAATGAAATCCACACACTGAAAGAAGCAAGAGCAGTGGCAAAAGAACACCATGTAGAGTATGAAGAAAGACACAAAAAAGGTGATATCCTGAACCTCTTCTTTGAAGAATTTGTTGAGGAGCATCTGCTTCAGCCAACTTTTGTTATGGATCATCCAATTGAGATTTCTCCTCTGACCAAGAAAAAACCGGAAAATCCGGAATATGTAGAACGTTTTGAGTTCTTCATGAATGGATGGGAAATGGCAAATGCTTATTCAGAATTAAATGACCCAATCGACCAGAGAGAACGTTTCAAAGCACAGGAAGAACTTCTGGCACAGGGTGATGAAGAAGCAAACACCACAGACGAAGACTTTATGAATGCTCTGGAAATCGGTATGCCGCCTACAGGTGGTATTGGATTCGGCATCGACAGAATGGTTATGTTGCTGACAGACAGTGCTGCTATCCGTGACGTTTTACTATTCCCGACAATGAAGAGTCTCGATAAATAATCCTTGAAAATCAAGGGTTTCCGAGCATGATTAGAGAAGTTGACATCAAATTGACATCAATTTACCATATGATAATGTATGATGGTAGTCGATAACGGATTCTAGTCAGAATTACAAACATTAAATATTAGTTCTATCAAGGACACTTTTTAAAAGAAATTTTAAAAGGTGTCCTTTTTTTGCGTGGTAAATCTGTCATGGAATTTTATGAAAGCGAGGATCTTAAAATGTGTAGATCAGAAGAACCCTATTATACTATCGAGCGTCGAAAAGAAGTTCGTGATACTGCAAGGAAATTAAGGAAACAGTTTTTGAAATATCAAGAGGCTGAAATTGTGTACAGTATGTCACATCGAAAAATCATGCAGCTTGCACAGGCTGCTGGAGCTATTTATCGAATGGATAGCACCGTGCTGATTAATAGAGATATTTTTGATGCTTATCTGGAACAGTTTAGGGAGAAGGCGCCGCATGAGTTGAACGAGGAGGGATAACGTGTCAGGAAATATTTGGATGTATTCTCATCAGATAGATGATGAAGATTTGGAGATGCTGAAAAGAGATTTTATTACTTATAAGATGGGTGTGGAATATTACGGATTTGGCATGAAACCATTTACCAGATTAGTACATGAAGCAGGAGCCGTTTTTAAAATTGGAAAGATGGTTCGCATCAATAGACATATTTTTGAAGCTTATTTAAGAAAGAGGCAGAAAAAAGAGGAAGGATAAAATATGGGATATCAGGTATATCATTATGATCCGATTGATAGAGTTTTTGAAAAAGCAGCTACCTT